>CAYOGS010000001.1:0-7584 GCA_964403435.1 uncultured Rhodospirillales bacterium
CCAGTAACCACGGCCCAAGACCCATATTTTTGGATAAACGTGTCTTGCACAGTCATTGCCGCACCCGTATAGAAATTGCAAAATAAAACACCTTACTTGCATTTTGCAATTCAGAAAGATAAAGTCAACAAGTAGATTTTCCAAAAGGAAATTTATCGATGAAAAAACATAAAAGGTCCGCATGCCCTGTCGCCTGCGCATTGGACATTTTGGGTGACAAATGGACGTTGCTTGTCGTCCGGGATCTGGTTTTGGGTCGCTGTTATTTTAAGGACTTTCTCTCCTCACCTGAAGGAATTGCCAGTAACATTTTAACGGAACGTCTGAAACGACTCATCAGCGCCGGCATTGTTGCCGCCTGCCCCGATGCTGGAACCGTTGGGCGTAACTCTTATGCCTTAACGGAAAAAGGCGAAGCCCTATTGCCTGTGCTGCAGGCGATGAAGGAGTGGGGCTTGAAAAACATCAAGGGCACATCCGTGCGTCTCTCAGCCCAATCATAGCGGAGATAAGCTTAAAGCTTATGTGCGTGGCACAACCTATTCGTCGTCTATTGCAAACGTACAGGATGCGGACACGCATAGGCGATTTGTGCGCACCAGGGTTAAACGTGCGGAAGTGCTGTTTTCATAAGACGAAGCTGAATAAAATCATGCGAACAAGGCCGCGATCTCTACGGTCGCTAATTAATTCTTCTCAAAATAATACTTTATGGTTTGCCGCGAAAAATCAGGCAGGCGTTGGTGCCGCCGAACCCGAAGGAATTAGACAGCGCAACCTTGATCTTTCGTTCCTGCGCCTTGTGCGGCACCAAGTTGATGCCGGTGCATTCGTCCGAGACATTGTCCAGATTCAAAGTCGGCGGAGCGATGCCGTGATTAACGGCGAGAATAGAATAGATGGCTTCCACAGCTCCGGCAGCTCCCAATAAATGGCCGATGGAGGATTTGGTGGAGGAAAGCGCGACCGTGCCGAAAGCGGTGCCGAACAGGCGCCGCACAGCACGCAGTTCGATCTCATCGCCCTTCGGCGTGGAGGTGCCATGCGCGTTGATGTAGTCAATTTGCTCTGGCGTCACGCCGGCACGCTTGACGGCCATGCGCATAGCGCGGAAAGCACCGTCACCATCCTCATGCGGCGCAGTCATATGGTAGGCGTCACCGGACATGCCATACCCCACCAGCTCAGCATGAATTGTAGCGCCGCGCCTCTTGGCATGCTCATACTCTTCCAGCACCAGCATGCCGGCGCCCTCACCCATCACAAAACCATCGCGATCCTTATCGTAGGGACGCGATGCCTTGGTCGGCGTGGCGTTGAAGTTTGTGGACATGGCGCGCGCCGCACAGAAACCAGCGATGCCAACACGGCAAATTGTCGATTCGGTGCCGCCAGCGATCATCACGTCCGCGTCGTCCAGCATAATCATGCGCGCGGCATCGCCGATAGCATGTGCGCCAGAAGAGCAGGCTGTAACCACGGCGTGGTTAGGACCGCGGAACCCGTGACGAATGGAAACCTGGCCAGAAGCTAGATTAATAAGCGAGGCCGGAATGAAGAACGGAGAGACTCGGCGGACACCGCGCTCAGCCAAAATCAGCGAAGTTTCATAAATTTCTTGCAGGCCGCCGATGCCGGAACCGATAAGTACGCCGGAACGCTCCCGCGCCTCATCGTTCTGTGGCTGATAGCCGCTATGCGCAATGGACTCCTCCGCCGCCGCGATGGCGTAGTGGATAAAGAGATCCATCTTCTTCTGGTCTTTGACATGGATAATAGCGTCAATATTCAATTGGCCAGGCTGATCACCACGCGGTATTTGTCCACTGACCTGACAGGGCAGATCAGCGATCTCGAAACCATGCGTAGTGGCCAGCCCGCTTTCGCCAGCAGTCAAGCGACGCCAATTGTGCGCCACACCGGCACCCAAAGGCGACACTATTCCCATACCAGTTATAACAACACGTCTCACGCCAGACATCTTGCCTATGAACCTATCCCGAAAATGAAATCGCACGCTGCAAGAAAACATGAGCGTGCGACTGGCCTTCCGTCAAGGCCGCCTGCGAGACTTAAAGTCCTCAAGCCGCCTTCTTTAGATTAATGAAATCAATCGCATCCTTAACGGTGGCAATCTTTTCAGCCGCATCGTCCGGAATTTCGACGCCAAAAGCTTCTTCAAAAGCCATGACCAGCTCGACCGTGTCGAGGCTGTCCGCGCCCAAATCGTCAACGAAGCTGGCGTTCTCGGTCACCTTGGCGGCATCCACGCCCAGATGTTCGATAACAATCTTTTTCACCTGTTCGGCCACATCACTCATGGTCAGATATACCTTTCTGTCGGTTATCAGGCTTTTCGGCTCCTAGGCACGAAATTCCCGTCTTAGCGCACAGCGCCAAAATGAATCGGCGCGCACAAGCGCAATGTCTAGGCGGCAAATGCGGCGCTGTCCAGTGCCTTACTCTGTTACATAGCCGCTATGCATATAGTCTCATATTGTGATATGCCCAGGCAATGATCGTTACGACCGCAACACCCAGAATCAAAAAAGTACATTTAATTACAATGCATTGCGGAAATATTCTCCATGCGTAGAGATGGCCACGCCGCTCTGACGGCTGAACAGGCACCACCGCAGAGAGATATCCGGCCGCTGCGCCGCCTACTCCCTTTTATGCGGCCTTACGCATGGCAAATCGCCGGCGCGCTTGCGGCGCTGACCGTTGCGGCCGGCACTGTGCTGGCTATTGGGGCCGGACTACGCAGCGTTGTGGATTTGGGTTTCATAACCGCCAACGCAGATATGCTCGATCGCAGCCTAGCTTGGATGTTTGGCGCAATTGTGCTGCTCGCAGGCGCTACCTATGCCCGTTTTTCATTGGTCTCATGGGTCGGGGAGCGCATTGTTGCCGACCTACGGCAAAATGTCTTTACGCATCTGTTGCGCCTTAGCCCCGGTTTTTATGAAACCGCTCGCAGCGGCGATATCATCACCAGGCTCACGACAGACACCAGCGTCATCCAGCTGGTGGTAGGCTCTTCCATCTCCGTGGCGCTACGCAACGGCCTGTTGTTGATTGGCGGGCTGGCAATGCTGCTGCTGACGAGCGGACGGTTGACGATGCTGGTGCTGCTGGTGGTGCCTGTGGTTATTGCACCCATTATCATCATAGGCCGACGGGTCCGGCGCTATGCCAAAATCAGCCAAGAGAAATTGGCGGATGTCAGCGCCAATATTGACGAAACCGTGCATGGCATCAAGACCGTCCAGGCTTATACCCATGAGGCCTAAGAGTCACAGCACTTCAACCAGAAAGTCGAAGAAGCGCTGGCAGCCGCGCTGCAACGCATTCGCGCCCGTGCGCTAATGTCCATGTGCGTGATCACGCTGGTTTTTTCCGCAATTGTTATCATTTTGTGGATCGGCGGACATGACGTCATTGCCGGAAAAGTAACGGCAGGACAGCTAACCTCATTTATTTTCTACGCTATTGTTGTCGCCGGCTCTGTCGGCGCCATAAGTGAAGTTTCAGCCGATTTGCAACGGGCGGCAGGCGCGACTGAGCGCATCTTCGAATTACTCGTGGCCACACCGGACATTGCGGCGCCGGCCAATCCGCTAACTCTGCCGCTGCCATTTCAAGGACGCATCCTCTTTCGCAACGTGACCTTTGCCTACCCGTCACGACCAGCCCTGCCCGCGTTACACAACCTCACGCTCGCGGTTGCCCCAGGCGAAAAGTTGGCCTTAGTTGGCAGCAGCGGAGCCGGGAAGACAACCTTGTTCCAACTGTTGTTACGCTTTTACGACCCTCAGCAGGGTGAGGTGACGGTTGACGATGTGGATATTCGCCGGCTCGATCCGGTCACGCTCCGCCAACATATCGGCCTGGTGGCGCAGGAACCTCTGATATTCTCGCTCAACGCGTGGGAAAATATCCGTTATGGCCGCCCAGACGCAACAGATGAGGAGGTGATGGCAGCGGCCAAAGCCGCCTATGCGGATGAATTTCTGTTGAAACTGCCCGAAGGGTTAAACAGTCATCTCGGCGAAAAGGGTGTCCGGCTGTCTGGTGGCCAACGGCAACGCATCGCCATAGCCCGCGCCGTGCTGCGCGATCCACCTATCCTCCTGCTCGATGAAGCAACGTCCGCGCTTGACGCGGAAAGCGAACGCTATGTTCAGCAGGCACTGGAACGATTGATGCAAAACCGTACCACAATCATCATCGCACACCGGCTGGCCACGGTCATCAATGCCGACCGCATCGCGGTGCTGGACGGCGGCGTCATCATCGCCAGTGGGACGCACCGGGAACTGATTGCGCAAAACGGTCTCTATGCCAAACTGGCCAAGCTGCAGTTCGAACAAAACACTCCGGAATAAAGCTTAAAGGTTACCGCGTTCAGTCCGCATGCAGTGATAAAGGCACCGGATTATCTTCGTGCTGGTTTTTATCCACTTTCTCCGGCTGCTTGAGCTGACGAGCCGGAGGCTCAATCACAAGCCTGCTTTTCCATTCGGGATGTGGGGACGAGTAGCAATCAACCTTACCGAGCGTGCGGTAACACCACTGCGGCATCGGCTCGGCCGGAGCCGCCACCTCAGTATCATTCACCAGACGGCGCCATTTCTCCGGCCAATGGTCGGGGACGCAAGCAGCCAATGGGAGCAGCAGGACAAAAAGGGCGCACTGTTTTTTCATTTTGCTCACACTATAGTAATGAGATGAACCAGACAAGCAGCCCACTGCCGCAACGCGGCGTCATCAGCCTGAGCGGCGCCGACTCAGTGCCATTTTTGCAAGGGCTAGTGAGCAACGATGTCACGCGCGCCACGTCGGATCAGGCGGTCTATGCGGCACAGCTGACGCCGCAAGGACGATTTTTGCATGACATGTTCATACTTGCCAAAGATGATGAGCTTTGGCTGGACTGTGCAGCGGCCCACGCCGATGCACTCATCGCCAAGCTCAATAAATACAAGCTGCGTAGCACTGTGATAGTGCAAGACCGGCGGCATACGCACGGCGTCGCACTGGGACCCACAGCAGGGTTCCTCTGCTATGCCGACACACGCCACCCTGCCCTTCCCGCCCGCAGCATCCTGCCGCGCGGCTCATTGCCAACGTCAGATGCATCATATTTGGCTGCCTATGAACGGCAAAGGTTGGAAATCGGTGTGCCAGACGGCGAGCATGACCTGATTGTCGGAGAAACACTGCTTCTGGAAGCCAATTTCGACTATCTGCACGGGGTGGATTTCAACAAAGGCTGCTATCTGGGGCAGGAGATGACGGCGCGCACACATTTCCGCAAACTCATTAAAAGGCGGCTGGTGCCGGTGCGTTGCCGGAACGGCACATGCCCACCAGCTGGCACGCCGCTGATGGCCGCGGGTCAGGCCGTAGGCATTATGCGCTCTTCGCTTGACGCGTTGGGCCTGGCGCTACTGAATCTCAGCATTATTATATCGGGCGCAGATGTATCCGCCGGTGAGCGCGTCCTGCTACCACATAGGCCGGACTGGCTGCCGGCCGATGTTATGGCAATTGGCGCTTGATGAAGTCCATAATCCGTTCATTCACGGCGTCGGTGTACATATCGTTGCTATGGCCAGCACCAGGGATAAACATTGCCTCTTTCGGTTCATTGGCCGCGGCAAACAGGGCTTTGCCTTGTATTACCGGTACAAGCTTATCCTGCTCGCCATGAATGAGCAGCAAGGGTGCCTTGACGCGATTGATTTTCGCCAAGCTGTCGTAGCGGTCAATCATCAACAGGGAAACCGGCAGCCACCAGTAATGGTTTTGTGCGGTCGCGACCAAAGACGAAAATGGTGATTCCAGGACAATACCGCCCACCGGAAACTCCGTGGCCATCTGCACCATCACGCCGGTGCCCATGGATTCGCCTACTAGAATGATTTTACCATCCGGCTTGCCGCGCGCGATGACCATCTGCAGCACGTTACGGGCTGAGGCATAGTTGCCCTGTTCGGTCGGTGAGCCAGGATTGCCCTCGAAACCAGGATAGGAAATCAACGCAATACCATAACCAGCACGATACCACGGCAAAAAACGGAAATTGCGCTCGATGAAATTTCCGGCATTACCGTGGGCATAAACGATTACTGGCATACCTGTGGCCGGTGGCCGATACCAGCTATTGACGGTGACACCGTCAATCACAGTCGGCAGCGTTTCAAATCCCTCAAGGCCATAGGCTGCGGCATTGAAGGTTACATTGTCTGGCACATACTGCAGCTTACGCTGCGCTAGAAACATGACACTACAGAGCAAGCCATAGAAAATGATGGCATAGCCCAGAGTCTTGAGCAGCACCCGCAGATATTCCGGCTCTTGCGCCATCAGCATCACGCGGCGCTGCGGCGCTGCTCGCGTTCCGCCTGCTCAGCCAGTGCGGCCTGGGCGGCGGCCAGACGGGCAATGGGCACGCGATAGGGTGAACAGGAAACATAATCGAGCCCAGTACGATGACAGAATTTGATACTGGCCGGATCACCGCCATGTTCACCACAAATGCCCGACTTGAGATCAGCACGCACGGCACGGCCACGCTGTTGTGCGATGGCGATGAATTCGCCCACCCCTTCTGTGTCCAGCGAGACAAATGGATCATGCTCAAAAATGCCCTGGCGCTGATAATCGTCCAGAAACATCGCGGAATCGTCACGGCTCAAGCCATAGGTAGTCTGCGTCAAATCGTTAGTACCGAAGCTAAAAAATTCGGCCGCCTGCGCCAAGTCTCCCGCGCGCAATGCCGCGCGTGGTAGTTCGATCATTGTGCCAACACTATAGGTCAGGCGCATATTGGCCGCGCGCATCACTTCCGCAGCTTCCTTGTCCACCAGTGCTTTCAGAATTTCCAGCTCCTTGCGGGTGGCGACCAGCGGTATCATGATTTCTGGGACTACACTGTTGCCGGTTTTTTGCCGCACCGTCAAAGCGGCGGTGAAAACCGCCCGCGCTTGCATCGCATAAATTTCGGGATAAGTGATGCCTAGGCGGCAGCCGCGATGCCCCAGCATCGGATTGCTTTCATAAAGCTGGCCGATACGCGCTTTTATCTCGTTGACATCCAGCCCAGTGGCCGCCGCGACATCGGCAATTTCGTTATCGCTCTTGGGTAAAAATTCATGCAAAGGCGGGTCAAGCAGCCGGATGGTAACCGGCAGCCCTGCCATGATGGTAAAGAGTTCAATGAAATCTTGCCGTTGCATCGGCTCCAGCTTAGCCAGTGCGGCACGGCGCCCGGCCTCGTCACGCGCCACAATCATCTCGCGCATCGCGACGATACGGTCGGCTTCAAAGAACATATGTTCGGTACGGCACAGGCCGATGCCCTCCGCCCCGAACTGACGCGCCACGCGGGCATCCTGCGGCGTTTCAGCATTGGTACGAACGCGGAGGTGCCGATGTTTGTCCGCCCAACCCATGATGGTAGCGAAATCGTCGCCCAGCGCCGGATCAACCGTCGGCACCGTGCCCAGCATCACTTCACCCGTGGCACCGTCCAGCGTCAAAGCATCGCCTTCCTTCACATTGTATTTGCCGATGACC
>CAYOGS010000001.1:7594-25135 GCA_964403435.1 uncultured Rhodospirillales bacterium
TCATGTCTATCCGGATGCCGCCGGCACCGGAAATGCACGGCCGCCCCATGCCGCGCGCCACCACCGCCGCATGGCTGGTCATGCCACCGCGCGTCGTCAGAATTGCACGCGCCGCATGCATCCCGTGAATGTCCTCCGGGCTCGTTTCCACTCGGCAGAGGATGACAGCTTCGCCGCGCTTAGACCATTCTTCCGCAACGTCAGCGGTGAAGACAACTTTGCCCGTCGCGGCACCGGGTGAGGCCGGCAAGCCGCGTGCCAGCACCGTCCGCGGCGCCTTAGGGTCAAGCATCGGGTGCAACAACTGGTTCAGGCTGTTGGGATCCAGCCGCAGCAACGCAGTCGACTCGTCAATCAGCCCTTCCCCGACCATATTCACGGCAATTTTCAGCGCCGCCGCGGCCGTGCGTTTGCCACTACGGGTTTGCAGCATATACAGCTTACCCTGCTGCACAGTGAATTCGATATCCTGCATGTCGCGGTAATGCCGCTCCAACTTCAGACGTACATCGTTGAGCTGCGCGAAGACCTGAGGCATCACTTCTTCCATTGCCGGATCGGTGCTGCCTTGCTCGTGCTTGCCCTTCACTGTGATTTGTTGCGGCGTGCGGATGCCCGCCACCACATCTTCGCCCTGCGCGTTGACCAGATATTCGCCGTAAAATGCATTTTCACCAGTTGAGGGATTACGCGTGAAGGCAACGCCAGTGCAGCAATCCTGCCCCATATTACCGAACACCATGGCCTGCACATTTACCGCCGTGCCCCAGTCATGCGGAATGTCATTCAGCTTGCGATAGGTCATCGCACGCTGGTTCATCCAGGAGCCGAACACGGCACCTATGGCGCCCCACAACTGCTCCTGGACATCTTGTGGAAACGGACGCCCCAATTGTTTCCGCACGACTTCCTGGTAGCCTTGAATGACTTCCTGCAAAGCGGCGGCCGACAAGTCTGTATCAAGCCGGGCGCCGTGCGCCTGCTTGATGTCTTCCAGCACATCCTCGAACTTATGGTGCGCCACGCCTAGAACCACGCTGCTATACATCTGGAGGAAACGCCGATAGCTGTCATAGGCAAAACGAGCGTCACCGCTGCGCGCGGCCAGACCAGCCACGGTCTTTTCGTTCAAACCCAAATTCAGCACCGTATCCATCATTCCAGGCATGGAGACACGGGCACCAGAACGGACGGAGACGAGCAATGGATTTGACGGGTCGCCGAAGTGCGCGCCGACAATGGTCTCGATCGTTTGCAGCGCCGCTGCTACCTCGGCCTTCAATTCGGCCGGATAGGCATTGTTGTGTGCGTAGAAATAGGTGCAAACCTCGGTGGTGATGGTGAAGCCGGGTGGCACCGGTAGGCCGAGGTTGGACATTTCCGCCAGACCTGCACCCTTGCCGCCGAGCAGGTTTTTCATCCCCGCCTCACCTTCAGCTTTGCCGTTGCCGAAACGATAAACCCATGGCTGTGGCTTGCTGGTCATGGCGGTTGATCCTCCGAAACGTCATGCTCAATGATGGCGCGATGCTGCGCCGCGAAATCGCGATTCTTTATAAGGCAAGTCCAGGCTTTTGCCAAAATCTGTTCAGGAGTGCTGTGATTATGCAGCCAAAGGCTCAGGGCGGCGCCTGATTTATGCCATGTCAGACCGTGTCGCTCGATAATTTGATCATCGAACAAGGCATGACAGCTTGCAACCCATTGAACGAGGTACTCGGTTCGTGCTTCCGGCGATTGCCGTGCAGGCTCTTGTTGCGCCATCCGATAAAATTGCAGCAATTTGGTATAGGGGTTTTGCGGCGTAACAACGGGTGTTTCCTTGAGTTTGAACTCAGCCAGCACAACGGCCCTCCGAGCCGGGGTCAACATCTGCAGACCAGAGAAATCTGGCATAGATTTATAATTTCGGATGCCTTGCCAGTAAATCAGCCAGGGCAAAGCGAGCACTATGAGCAAAACCAGCCCCGCTGCAGCCATGAGCGCAAGTGAAACGAATGTAACGACAGTCCTAAACACGCCAGCACTATACAGCGGGCAGAGCAGCCGGACGAGGCCCTCTAAATCCGGCTTTACGGGGTCAAGCCGTTCGCCAAAATTGTATGGCGCGACGGACTGAGC
Source organism: uncultured Rhodospirillales bacterium (assembly GCA_964403435.1). Classification (GTDB taxonomy): domain Bacteria; phylum Pseudomonadota; class Alphaproteobacteria; order UBA9219; family RFNS01; genus JAGOHT01. The sequence goes on from CAYOGS010000001.1 coordinate 9,716, forward strand.
GGCGCCTTCAACCCGAGTAGGCCTGCCACTTCATCGGAACAGACCCGGAAGCCGTTGGCAACGGCAAAATCACGGTTGGCGCGGCGCACTTCTTCGGCGCTGGCGTAACGGTGATTGACCTGTACGCCTAGGGATTCCAGCGTCCGCAGCGGCTGCGGGTCGGCGAAGAGATTGACGCGCTCGACCTGAGCGCCATTGTTACCGCCGTGGAATTTTGCCACCGGGTCTTGCCCAAACACCACATGAATTGCCGTCAAGGCCTGCAGCAAGGCGCCGGTACCCTGGACAACATCCTGAACCGTCTGCACGGGATTCAACACCGCTTCCTTCAAATCACGCCACTGGCGACCGAGTTCGGCACCCACGGCTTTGAATGCGTTCGCTTCGTGCACGTCTTTCGGCGCCGGCCCTTCCGGAAGGCGCTGGCCAAGCCATTTGACGAGACCGGGCACAGGCGAGAGAGTAGACTGTTGTGTAATGTACGGATAGTTCTGCTGCATATAGGGAAACAAGTGCTCAATCAGCGCGGCGCCGGGCTTGATTTGTTTTTCCGCGCCACCATCCGTACGGTTGATCGAATAAAAAATTGCTGTGTCCGGATTGGCCGCAACCTGGCGCTCTGGCCCTAAAATATCGCGCATCGAACCCACAATACCTTTGGTGAGCGCGACAGCAATGTATGCCAGCGGTTGTTCCGGCTCGTTATTACGAAACAATCCCAGGGTAATACGGTCGCCCGTGCCCGCCCGTTCGCGGAAATCCGCGACGTTGGCCACCGGATGCACCGTCTCGTTCGCCTTCATCAGATCAAAAAAGCCTGCTGGAGATTGCCCATAAATGATAGGCCTAATGGCAAGACTGCTGGGGTTAAGGTGGCTTGGAGAAGACGTCATGGGTTTGTATTCCAGTTATAAAATTTACAATTTGATTGAGGTTGCATAGCAATCTGCTGACAGATTCGTCAACAAATCTCAATAGTTTCAAGGACTTTTACCAGTTTTGCGGGGTGCAGAATGTGGTGCCGCACATTGCTTCTATTGATGCCACTCCGACAAGCCCTCCTTTAGGCCACTTTATCCAGCTTTTCGGGTGGCTGGTTGGCAGGCGGCGCCAGCTTCGGCCGGTTTGGCATATGGTCTTTCGAATGTTGTTCAGCCTCCGTTTTGGCCAGAAAGCTGAAACTATCGCCAACGACAAAACAGCCCACGACGCTCAACCAGCCCCACTGTTTGTTCACCACGGCATCAACCACCCACGGCACATTGGACAGCGCCAGATTTGTTGCCATCATTTTGTGCGGATGCCCCAGCGTCTTTCGCACCAGTGCTGACCCATATTCTTTGAAGCCCTGCAACGCGACTTGCATAGTCGAGCCACCTTTGAGGCGCATTTTTTGCGTGCTGGCTTTTAACTGATAACCAAATGTACCGAACTTATGCTCCAGCGGCTGGGTCATCCAGGCGAAACCCATGGCCGCGCCGTTCAGTGCAAAGCCGGCCGTGACGCCCAATTGACCGTCCGCCATGCCTTGTTTGGTAGCAAAGTAGTAGCCAACTTGATTGACGGTGAGCGCGGTGGCCAGGCCAAGGTCTTTCTTGCCATATTTCCACATCAGAGTGGCGCCGGAGAGCAGAATGCCGGAAGCAATTTGACGATCCAAGGGCGAGCCAAGCCCCCCATGTTGTCCCATGAAGCTAGTTACGCCTTCGACGATATTTCCGGTGATGTACCCGGCGGCCGTGAGTTTAATGGCGTTGTCGGAAACCCAGTTGCGCGTATCGGTAACGACATTGCGCGTAAGATGAAAAACATTGTTGGTGTTGGGTGGCGTGGGCTGTGGCGTCATGGTTCCAACGAGGTAAGTTGCCTACCGCTTAGGCTTTAACAAGCTGCCTGACAGCCTGTAAACGCCGTAAATAGTTGCGTTCCGCGCGTTAACGATTAAATTTTTCAGCGAAATAGGCCCCAAGCTGGCTGGCATCCACCCGCTCTTGCTGTGCTGTGTCGCGATCGCGCACCGTTACCTGGCCGCCGCTGACCGAATCGCCGTCCACAGTGATGCAATACGGCGCCCCGATTTCATCCATACGGGCGTAGCGTTTGCCAATAGCCTGCTTGGCGTCATATTGGCAAATATAGTTGCGCCGCAGTTCCAGATAAATCTTCTCCGCAACTTCCGGCATGCCGTCCTTGTTAACCAGTGGGAAGATGCCGAGCTTCACCGGCGCTAGTGAAGGCTTCAACTTCAGCCACTCCGGCGAAGCGCGGGATTCATCGTGCCGGTAGGCCTCGCACAACAAGGCCAATACACCGCGAGTTAAGCCCGCCGCCGGCTCAATAACATGCGGCAGGTAGTGTCGGTTATTCTCCTGGTCGAAATATTCCAGCTTAGTTTTGCTGTGTGTCTGATGCTGTGTCAGGTCGAAATCGCCGCGATGCGCCACGCCTTCCAACTCGCCAAAATCTGGCGCGGTGAATGGATAACGATATTCAATATCGGCCGTGGCGCTCGAATAGTGCGACAGTTCATCCTTATCATGGTCTCGGCGTTGGAGATTGTCTTTTGATAGACCCTGCTCTAGCCACCAGTCATAGCGCGACTTGATCCAGAATTCGTGCCACATCGCAGAATCTTCCGGCGGGCAGAAAAATTCCATCTCCATCTGCTCAAACTCGCGCGAACGGAAGATGAAGTTGCGTGGCGTCACCTCGTTGCGAAAGGACTTCCCGACCTGTGCGATACCGAAAGGCGGGCGCACACGGCAAGAGTCTAGGACCGCCTTGAAATTCAGGAAAATACCCTGCGCAGTCTCGGGGCGTAGATAGACTTTGTTTTCCTCCGTCTGCATCACACCGGCATAGGATTCGAACATCAAGTTGAACGGGCGCGGCTCAGTTAAAGTACCAGGATTTTCCGCGGCAGGCGCCACCACCATCGCCTTTTGCTCGGCTGTCATGGCGGTGAAAGGCGTCGCAGCTTGCAGATCAATTGATAGCACCTCACCGCCACCAGCTTTTTTAACCAGGCTTTTTGCCTTTTTTGCGATGACATCCACGGCGTCATCGCCGCTCAGCACGGAATGAAATCCGAGAGATTTTTTTTGCCCGGCCTTCTCATAAAAAATTTCCAAGACCAGCACATGATCCGCCCGGTAGCGTTGTTTGGTTTCGCGGCAGTCGGTCATCAAATCAGCAAAGCCTCCGACATGGCCGGAAGCGACCCAAGTTTGTGGATGCTGGATGATTGCGCTGTCCAACCCCACGATGCTGATCGGTTTACCGTCTGGCCCAAGCGGCGGACATTCCACCATTGCGCGCCACCAAGCATCGCGCAGGTTGTTCTTGATCTGCGTGCCCAAGGGGCCGAAATCCCAGAAACCATTGATGCCACCATAAATTTCCGAGGCTGGAAAAACATAGCCGCGCCGTTTGCACAGGCTGACGATACGGCTCATAATGGAAGCTTCAGGCTGGCTGGACATTGGTTAGGCCTTTTGTCGGATTGCGTGTTAAGGGTGCTGCGCCAGCTTTAGCTGAATTATAGGCGTCAAGAAAGGCTGATTTATCATCAGCTTGCTGTTCCTGGACGCATTTTTGCGATTGCTTGCAGGCTTTTGTTGCTATAATGCCGGTCGAACCAGGGGGAGCAATCCGATGCGTAAGCCCGTGACCATCCGCATCCATGAGCGCGTCATCGCCGCTGTGAATGCCGAAGCCGAAAAGCAGGAAAGAAGTTTTCAGCGTGTCATCGAGGATATTCTCAGCACCCATTTCGGCATCAGTGGAATTCAAGGCGATGTTGACTTAGTTTGCGCTGTCGAAAATCCACGGGCAGGCGCATGGGATAAGGATCCCAACCGTACCGACGCCGAGAACGAAAAAATGGCTAAGCTCCTCGACAAGGCACTGGAAAAGGCAGGATATTGATCCATGACAAAGCGTTATGACAGCATGGCGAGCCGCGCCCCTGAAGTTGGAGATTTCGTGTGGTGCAATTTTCCGTTCCGCGAAAAACCGCAACACCCCGCGGACGCAATGCATGCCGTCTATATCCTCGCCACTAAAGGCGACACGGCAGTGGCCGCGATATATACAACGACGGCACTGCCGAAGCCGACGCAACCTAAATCCCCTTATACCATTGCGATCTCTGAAGACGCTTCGCGTAAAATGGGCATGACCAGGCCATTTACGATTGATCCTTCGCGGGTTGCTTTCCTGCCAATCAACGAAGCGTTTTTTCCCGGCGCCGATAATGGCAAGGTGCCGATCATCGGTCAGGCTGACGATAGATTGCAGCGCGCCATCGAGTCGCGCCTCGAGGCCGCAGTGCATGGCAATCACTTGGAAACTTTAGGCCCTCGGCAGGTTCGCAGTCTCTTTATGCGCCCATTCGGTTAAAGCCAGCCATTCATGACGCAATCAAACGACGCGCAGCCCTTGCTAGTGCACTGGCGGGCGCACCATATTTTGCTGTGCGGCAGCACCTATGTCGGCAAGGGCTATACGCCGGAATATAGCGAGCAGTTGAACCAGGCGATGGCTGCCATTAACAGCCGGCCAGAAGGCGTGGCGGTGAAACTGGTGGACGGCCCCGACGACTGGTGCAAGCCCCTGCAACAAGGCACAGACAAAGCCAGCATGGGGCACCGACAACATTGCACCCATCCCGCCACAGCAGAGCGCGATCAGCAGGCCATGGTGGGGTTGAGCGTCATTCTGGGCCGTTCGCTGCAGGCTGGCAATACTGTGCACCTGACCCCTGCGCTGGTTTTGGAAATGCGGAAAGCTTTTTATCGCGCCACCCGCGCTAAGCAGCGTGACAAGACGGGCACCTACAAAGATGCCCGCACCGGCTGCAACGCCTGTGCATGGAGCAAATTGTGCGACGAAGTAACGCTGCGCGGCTTTCCGGGTGTCAAACTGCTGCCGGAAGCCGTACCGCGCCGAATTATTCCCCTGGTTCAATTGGGTAACGAGCGGCCGCCTTAACCAGAAAAAACCGCTGGCGTGCCACAACGCAATCGGTTAAACAGAACTATTCCTGTCATTGTTGCATACACAAAGCCGGCGCGTCCGGTCGGGGCTTCATGACCGGAAAGTTACCAAACCGCCCTCTAACCGGGGGCTTGCGGTGGATATGTGGCGGCCTATAAGGATTGCACGATGCGGAGGAGTGTAGCTCAATTGGCAGAGCGTCGGTCTCCAAAACCGAAGGCTGGGGGTTCGAGGCCCTCCACTCCTGCCAACCTCAACAGCAGTCAGGAACAGCGGGAAAAGACAGGCACGATGAAAAAAATAATCGAATTTGCCCGCGAAGTGCAAAGGGAAACGCTGAAGGTCATCTGGCCGACGCGGCGGGAGATCGGTATCACGACGCTGCTGATTTTTGTCATGGCCATCTTGGCGGCTATCTTTTTCTTTTTCGTGGATTGGGGCGTCAGCAAACTCATCAAGCTGGCGCTAGGATTGGGCGGCTAAAGCCGCACACTTATAATTTTCAAAGGAGTTTGCGATGGCGCATCGCTGGTATGTCGTGCATGTCTATTCGGGCTTCGAGAAGAAGGTCGCCCAAACGATTCGCGAGCAGGCTGAGAAGAAAGGCCTGGTTGACTATTTCTCCGAAATCCTGGTGCCGACCGAGGAAGTGGTGGAAGTCCGGCGCGGTGCCAAGATCAACGCCGAGCGCAAATTCTATCCCGGCTACGTCCTCATAAAGATGGATTTGGTTGACGAGAGCTGGCACCTGGTCAAGACCACGGCCAAAGTCACCGGTTTTCTTGGCGGGGGCGGCAAGCCCGCGCCGATTTCCGAGGCAGAAGCCCAACGTATTCTCAACCAGGTACAAGAAGGCATTGACCACCCCAAATCCACCATCCATTTCGAGATCGGCGAGCAGGTACGCGTAGCGGACGGCCCCTTCGCCTCCTTCAACGGCACAGTCGAGGAAGTGGACGAAGGCAAATCCCGCCTCAAGGTCTCAGTCTCCATTTTTGGCCGCGCCACGCCGGTGGAGTTGGAATATACGCAGGTTGAGAAGGTCGCCTGAGCACGAAAGCAGCGGCAGCTGTTTCCTTTTTTGACATTGAATCGGCTCAAGTTTGGGCTAACGAGGCGTTGGCGTCTTGCGCTTTAGTCTCGCAAGGAGTGTGGCAGGATGTTCGCCGCATGCCCTGGTCGGTCGTGAGCCGTGTTGCGACGGACAAGGGCTGGCTCTACCTGAAGCAGATGGCGCCGCTTTTTGCGTATGAACCGCAAGTGCTACGCCTTATGCATGCGCTCATTGAGGCAGTCCCGGTGCCCATTTGTCTGGCGCATGCACCGGAATTGCGAGCTTTCCTAATGCCTGACAGTGGCGTGCCGCTAAGGCCATTGCTTAAGGAACGTTATGAAGTTGGGCTAATGCAACAAGCCTTGCAACTTTGCGCCACGCTACAGCGCAACTGCATCGCGCACCGGGATACAATGCTGACGCAAGGACTCCCTGATCAGCGTCTCGCCAGATTACCGGAACTACTGGCTGAGTTATTAGCTGATGACACTCTGATGCGGGCGGAAAGCATTTCGCCACATGAGCGCTCAGCATTCCTGCGCCTGCTACCTAGTGTAGCAAAGCTGGGAGCAGAACTCGCCAGCTGTGGCGTGCCGGAAACACTGGAGCATGGCGATTTTCATGACAACAACGTGCTCATGCAAAACAGCCAACTGACGATCAATGACTGGGGTGATGCCAGTCTCAGCCACCCATTTTTCTCCCTGGCTTCCTGCCTTGAAAGCTCCGGCCGCAACCATGGCCTGAAGCCTGGCGATAGCATCTATACGCAATTAATTGATGCCTACCTCGCCAGCTGGTTGGACTATGCCGACAACATGACCCTGCACCGGAGCTTGGACATAGCCTTACAACTCCGGCCGATTCATTTTGCGGTCAATTACCGGCGGCTGGCCAAGAATGTCGCTTATCAACCCGATGATTATTACGCCGGCTGGTTTGCCAAACGCCTGCGGGAATTTGACAGCACTCTTAACGATTTTAGGCAGTAATAACGTCCGGCTAGACATTCGCGAATGCACTCGCTATAAAGCCGCGGACTGCGTGGTTCTTGAGCCATGCCGCTGTGGGAGGTTGGCCTCAAAACGTGCCTGAGGCGCCGAACCACGGCACCCTTTCCTGACCGGGGTTCGGCCAGGCAACGGGTTTGCGGGCAGATGATTGGCTAGCGCTTGGCGCGGCTCTTCGGCTGTTTCCAGACCATCAGAGATTCGTCGGCGGCATCACAACCGCGGCGCGCATAAGGATGAGGGCAGCATGGCGAAGGAAATCGTCGGTTACATCAAATTGCAGGTGCCAGCTGGCGCCGCTAACCCTTCGCCGCCTATCGGGCCCGCATTGGGTCAGCGCGGCTTGAACATTATGGAGTTCTGCAAGCAGTTCAACGCTAAGACGCAGAGCATGGAAAAGAACATGCCGATTCCGGTGGTCATCACGGCCTTCTCGGATCGTAGCTTCACTTTCGTGACCAAGACGCCGCCAAACACCTATTTTATCAAGAAGGCCGCGAAGCTGGACAAGGGCGCGACGACGACGGGCACACAGACCGTGGGCAAGATCACCATGGCGCAGGTGCGTGAAATCGCCACCATCAAGATGCCGGATCTGAACGCCAACGATGTCGAGGCCGCAATGCGGATGGTCATCGGTTCTGCGCGTTCTATGGGCATTCAGGTAGCGGAGTAATCAGCATGGCACAGCACGGCAAGAAGTTCCGCAAAGTCATCAAGTCCGTTGATCGCAACAAGGCCTATGCGCCTGCGGACGCGGTAAAACTCGTCAAGCAGAACGCCACCAGCTCGGCACGAAAGTTCGACGAGACCATCGAAATCGCCGTCAATCTTGGCATTGACACCAAGCAGTCCGACCAGATGGTGCGCGGCATGGTGGCGCTGCCAGCCGGCACGGGCAAGACCATCCGTGTTGCTGTGTTCGCCAAGGGCGACAAGGCCGACGCCGCCACGAAGGCGGGCGCCGACGTGGTGGGCGCCGATGATCTGGCCGAAAAAATCCTGGCTGGCTTTATGGATTTCGACCGTGTTGTCGCCTCGCCAGACATGATGGGCGTTGTTGGCAAGCTCGGCAAGGTGCTGGGTCCTCGTGGACTGATGCCGAACCCGAAGCTTGGCACCGTGACGCCGAACGTAGCGGAAGCCGTGAAGGCCGCCAAGAGCGGTTCCATCGAGTTCCGCGCTGAAAAGGCTGGAGTTGTGCAGGCCGGCATCGGCAAGGCCAGCTTCAGCGAAGAAGCGATCATGCAAAACGTTGCCGCTTTCATGCAGGCTATCAGCAAGGCGCGTCCAGCTGGCGTGAAGGGGAACTACATTAACAAGGTCACGCTGTCTTCCACCATGGGACCGGGCGTGAAAGTTGAATTCAACAGCCTGGTGGGCGCCGCCGCCGCGGCCTGATAAAGGCGGCAAAGTTTCCGTCAAGGCTGTGAGGTTTTGACGGTGAAGACCTGTCCTAGACTGCAGGTGCCTGCCCCATAAGGCCGGCTTAATGTCCTGCATAGACAGTGTTGAGACGGAGTATTCGCCGGGGCTATACACCCAGGCAAATTCCTTCAACGCGGACAGGACGCAGTTTAGCCAGCAATGGCTGGATTGCACTGCCTGCGCCATGGTGGCGCTTGCAGCGTGCAACGTGGAAGGAGAAAACGCATGGATCGTTCCCTAAAGCAAGCGGCGATCGATGATCTGCGGACTGAACTGGACAAGCAAAGCACTGTTATCGTGTTCCGCCCCATGGGGTTGACCGTGGCGGAAGACCGCGCTTTACGCCAGAAGGTCATAGCCGCCAAGGCCAGCATACGGGTCATTAAGAACACTTTGGCCAAACGGTCAGTGGACGGAACGCGTTTCGCCGGTTTGTCCCAGCTGTTCAAGGGGCCGACGGCACTGGTCTATTCCAACGACCAGGTGGCACCCGCGAAGGTCATCGTTGAATTCGCCAAGAGCAACAAGAAGATAGAGATCGTCGGCGGCACTTATGCCGGCAAGGAACTGAGCGTCAACGACGTCAAAGCCCTGGCCGCCGTGCCCAGCCGCGAGGTTCTGCTCTCGCAACTGGCCGGATTGTTGAAGTCGCCGGTGCAACAACTGGCCGCCTCGCTGGCGGCCGTGGCGCAGAAAAAAGGCGCCACCGCATAGCTTTTCGTTACAACCATTCAACACAGAGAAAGAGGTACCCAAATGTCGTTCGATAAAGATGCCTTCCTGACCGCCGTGGACAACATGAACGTCATGGAACTCAATGAGCTGGTCAAGGCCATTGAAGAGAAGTTCGGCGTTTCCGCCGCGTCCATGGCCGCTCCGGCCGCTGGAGGTGGCGCTGCCGCTCCTGCCGCAGCTGCGGAAGAGCAGACTGAGTTCACCCTCGTGCTGCTGGCCGCTGGCGACAAGAAGATTGACGTGATTAAGGAAGTGCGCGCCCTCACCAGCCTCGGCCTCAAGGAAGCCAAGGACCTGGTGGAAGCCGCGGCTCCTGGCGCGCCAAAGACTGTAAAGGAAGCCCTCAACAAGGCCGATGCGGAAAAGGCTAAGAAGCAGTTAGAAGCAGCCGGCGCTAAGGTCGAATTGAAGTAAACAACACGACAAATCGCGTTATGGTTTGAGAACGGGCGGTGCAATGCACCGCCCGTTTTTTTGTGTGTTGACTATATTTTGGAGAACTCAGCCTCTGGCCAAATATAGGAAATCAACTTCTTGAAGATACGTACGATTATCGAGGGTGGAGCATCCATTGAGTTTTGATTTGCAAGTATTCGATACAACCGTTCCAGCGACTGACCGATGCTTTTTCTCGATTGGTATGAGGTAATTACCGAGGCTGGTAATGACACGCCAGACCCGACACCAACGTCTGCTTCGGTTAAAGCCTGATTTCTGGCAATGTTAAAAACTTTTCCAGCAATGAACGGCAGCTATGCTCCAGCATTCGGTAGTTTTGACAGGTCTCTCAGTGGTTCTGAAGAATCTTTTGTCACGGGCTACAATTGCGGCGAGTATCACATATTTGCGTCATATGCTTTAAGTAATGCAGACGGGGCATTCAGCACGGCTATGCGCGTTGCATACCATTGCGGCATTAGTGTCTTCAATTGCAGTTCTCGAACAGGAGTAGTTTATGTACCCGACAAGTCAGGCGAGAGTGCTTGTCTTTTCAGAATAATACAAACGCAGCTAATACAGCCGGCTGCCGTTTGGCACCAGCTGGTCGGCACTAATCAGCACCACCCTGCCCTCTGCATCCGCGAAGCCTAAGGTCAATACCTCAGAAATAAACGGACCAATCTGCCTCGGGGCGAAGTTCACAACCGCCGCCACCTGTTTGCCAACAAGCTGTAGCGGCGTATAAAGCGCCGTGATCTGCGCCGAGCTGTTTTTGATGCCGATCTCCGCGCCAAAATCTATCCGCAGCTTGTAGGCTGGCTTGCGTGCCTGCGGAAATTCTTCCGCTGCCACGACCGTGCCGACGCGGATGTCTATCTTGAGAAAATCGTCATTTCTTGCCGTCATGCACGGTCAGGCCACGCCGGCGCGCAACAAATCATGGATGTGGAGAATACCGATGGGACGGCCTTCGTCATCCACGACGAAGAGTTGGGTCCGCCGTTTTTCGTTGAGGATGTTTAAAGCTTCCGCTACCAAAGCGCGGCCATCGATTGTCGTCGGCGCCGCTGTCATCACGTCTCGCACGGTCTTATGCATCAAATCCTGACCAAGATGCCGACGCAAGTCGCCGTCCGTCACGATTCCGGCCAGCTTGCCTGCGGCATCCACCACACCGACGCAGCCGAAACTCTTCCGCGTCATGATGACCAGCGCCTCGCTCATCGCCGTCTGCGGCTCGACCAGCGGCAAGTCGTCGCCCGCATGCATGAGCTGGGCCACCCGCTGTAACTGGCTCCCCAACTTACCGCCGGGGTGGAAATTGCGAAAATCTTCCGCCGTGAAGCCCTTGTGATCCAGCACCGCAACGGCCAAAGCATCGCCCAAAGCTAAGGTCATTGTCGTAGATGTTGTCGGCGCCAGCCCCATAGGACAAACTTCTGGTTCCGGGGGTAGCAGTAGCAGCACGTCCGCCGCTTCAGCCAGAGCGCTACGAGCGCCGCTGGTGATGGCGATAAGCGGCAATTTGTAGCGCCGCGTATAGGCCACCAGATCGCTTAATTCCCGGGTCTCTCCTGAATTAGAGATGGCGATGACCACATCATCGGACGTCACCATTCCCAAATCCCCGTGGCTGGCTTCCCCCGGGTGAACAAAGATAGCCGGCGTGCCCGTTGAAGCCAGGGTCGCCGCAATCTTGCGGGCAATATGCCCGCTCTTGCCCATGCCTGAGACGACAATCCGGCCTTTTGCCGTCGTCATATGCTGCACCGCGGCATTGAATTGGCCATCCAGGCTGGCAGCCAGGGCACGCAAAGCATCACCCTCCGCTAAGAGCACCTTGCGGCCGATAACACTGAAATCAGGAGTATTTGGCACTTTTTGCGCTTGAGAAGACATCGACACCACCGGATAGGAATTCTAGGATAATTTCGCAGTCTAATAGGCTTGCTTGAACTTGGCGACTGGTATTAACCTGGCGATAGTGGAATACGGAGATAGTTGCATAAGTAAAATGACCATATCTTTTGATTCCGGGGCGCCATGTTGAATTCACTAGCACTTTTTATCCTCGCACTCACGCTCATGGCGCCAGCGCTCTATGCTGCAGAAGAGCCTCACATCAAAATTGAGGATATTCGCAAACTTGCTGAAGCCGGTAATCCCGACGCGCAATATATGCTGGGGTCCAGTTTTCTAGGCGGCCAAGGGCAACCACGTAATCCGGCCATGGCCCGTATCTGGTTCCAGAAGGCGGCTGAGCAGGAACAAACCGAAGCTCAATTCAGCCTCGCCGTCATGTATGACAACGGTATGGGCGTTGAACAGAACAAAACTGAAGCTGCCAAATGGTACACGAAGGCAGCATTGAAAGGCATTCCCGCGGCTCAGTCTAGCCTCGGTCGCATGTATGCCAATGGCGAAGGTGTGCCACGGAACGGTTATGAATCCACGAAATGGTACCGCATGGCCGCCGAAAAAGGCGATGCCAACGCACAATTTGCCATTGGCGAAAGCTATGGCCTTGGATTGGGTGTCGCCAAGAATCAATTTGAGGCCGTCAAATGGTACGTTATGGCGGCTGAACAGTCGCACGTTAAAGCCATGACCGCCGTTGGAGAGGCTCTATTGTTTGGCAATGGCCTTCCACAAAATGACGAAAAGGGCGTCTATTGGCTCAAACGTGCTGCAAATGAAAGAGACAAACAAGCGCAATATATCCTCGGTGTTGAGTACCTCCATGGCCGGGTTTTCGAGCACAACACAGTTACCGCTGTTAGCTGGCTGCGTAAGGCTGCAGAACAGGATCATATGCAAGCACAATTGGAAATCGCTCATGTCTTCAATACCGGCTCAGCCGATCTTCGCCCAGATTTTGATGAAGCTATGAAATGGTATATGCGAGCAGGAAAGCTAGGCAATGCTACCGCGCAGTTCAATGTCGGCACAATGTATTATAATGGGCAAGGCGTAACCAAAAACGTTGGTGAAGCCATTGTCTGGTTTAGGAAAGCAGCGGATCAAGGCTTCGCCCCAGCACGAGACGCACTGTTGGGCATATTAAAAGAGCAAAGTTCTATCAAATAGTTTGACGCGTTCTAGTCGCAAATCCGAACAAGTTGGCTCCCCGGGACGGGCTCGAACCGCCGACCCGGTGATTAACAGTCACCTGCTCTACCAACTGAGCTACCGGGGAATAGTGCCGAAAAAACAGGCTGCCCGCGGCAGCCAGTGACCGGTTCTAGCGACTCAAGCTTAGCCTTGCAAGTGAAAACACTTCACGCCAAACACACAATACGTTCGCATAGATAGGAGCCAATAATCTTAGCATAGACCCAGCTGGCAAAATCATTTATTGGCTAGCGTAGTGCGGGCATGGTGGAACCGGTAGACGCAACGGACTTAAAATCCGTCGGGCGTAAGCCCATGGGGGTTCAAGTCCCCCTGCCCGCACCATATTTTATCTTGCGCGTTTACGGAGTGCCACCAGACCAGGCCTGTCCGTAAAATCTCTGCTTTACATCCTCATCTCTTCCGCTGTCAGGATTAGCCGAACGCGCAGCCGCGGACCAAATTGGCCTCATCCTGGCACAGACAGTGCAACAAGACTGGGAGCATAGTGGACGGAAAAATCAGGTACACAAAAAGACACACGTTAAGTGTTATGGGCTGAGACCGAGAGGCGGGTGCAATAAATTTCCAACTGTCATGCAAGAGATATGCCCGCCCTTGATAGAAACGCGGGGGAAATGGCAACCGGTGTAAAATTTGCCAATCAAATTGCTGCGGGGCAGCATAATGCTGCTCGACACGTCAGAACTGACTTACTTTAGCCCCCTCCAAGCAGCCGGCAGAAATGCTTCAGATCAACCCAAACAATCGCCAAACCAACCGATTTTAAGATTAAGGATTACATTTATATTTTATTGAATCATAAATTGTGGTATTTTTCGACTAACATGGGGGTTTGGTAAGATTTATTAGAAGTACATTGTTAGGGTCTGGCAGCTGCCAGTTTTGTTGGGATGACCACGTCGACACAACCTGCTGTATGAGGAAGATCATGAATAAAATGTGGTTTGCCCCGCTCGTTCTGGCTCTTTGCCTGCTTGCGCCTCACACAGGGTGGGCGGCCTCATATCCGCCAGATCTTGTCTGTACGAATATGGATAACAGTACCACCCCGCCTACGGCGCTTTGCGCACCCAATGAATATATAAGTACATGTACGTCTGTTCCGAATACCCACTTGGCCACGATTAGATGGCCAGCTCCGGCCAGCCCACCCACTTTGCGCTGTGTGGATAATGCGCCCCTTCCGGTCGCTATGATGGACGCATACTATCCGGGTTATTACGATTATTATGGCACTTACTATGGCTGTATTGTGCCAAATACGGTTTTGTATACAGGCACAGCACCTGTATTGCCTCCTGATACCTGCATTAGTACACCCACTACCCCAGCTGGGTGGGATAGTTATGGTTGGTTCTGCGAAGACAATGTGAACTACCGGCCTCAATCGGGCCCCCAAGGCTACAAATGCGTTCTCAGAAACATGCCGACTTGCCCCGGCCTACCACCCTATGAACTCCAGCCGATTGCCGGCTATGCGAATTCATGGGAATGCGTACCTATCGCAATCCCGCTTACTTGTTCTTCAACCGAAACACTAACGATGACGGTTGTTGGACCTCCAGCCGATTACTCTTGTGTTCAAAATTGGCCATGGGATGCTGCAACACTGCCACCTGACCCGCAGTGTGCATCCGGAGAATCACTGATTTCCAGCTCACAGAATCCGCCACGCTATGGCTGCCAGGTTGACAGCTCCTGTCCTCCCGGACAGTCCATGGTCGTGACGTCTGCGCCAGGAGTGAGACCGGTGGTGTATGCCTGTCAGACACCAGCTGGGCCGAGTTGTCCTGCAGGTCAGGACCCTTGGGTAAATCCCAACGCTAGTCCGCCGGCATATTACTGTTGCCCGGCTGGTCAACAACTTGACTTATCAACGTTGACTTGCTTCACGCCCACAACGCCTCCAGCACCTACCTGCCCAGCAGGACAGCATGCTGAGCCTGATACCAGCAGCAGCACTGGAGGGTATTATATCTGCTCGCCTCCATTCCCAGGACCTGCTTGCCCGGCTGGTCAAAATCGGCAGTCCACGGGTTGCGTGCTAAACTCCCTAAATCTGCCAAGCTGTGGAGCAGGTAGAACACCAACTATGGTTCCGCCAAGCGCCGGTGCAGGGTATGTTTGTGTGCCCGATACTTCATGTCCTGCTGGTCAAAGACTTGACCTGACTCTCAATCCACCTGTCTGCGTTCCGGATACAGGATTGCCAACGTCAGGGCCTTGTGCAGCTGGGCAAATCGTTGAAGTTCTACCTGGACCGATTTACAACTGTGTAACGCCTCCCGGTATTCCAACTTGCCCGCCTGGTCAATACGTGGCCATCACGGGAACGACGCCCCTGAACTACGGCTGTACCAACGGCGCTAAATAAGGCGACTTACACCTACCAGCCGCCATGACCAGGGTCATGGCGGCTTTTTCTTTGTTATTTTCGCCATAATTTTGATCGCTATTCCTATTAACGTTGAATTCTCCGATTCAACCCAAGGAGTCATGCAGATATGCGCCGTAATGTTGCAGGCTTTCTGCTTTTTATTATTCTTATGTATAGTTCCTATACATCCCCTGCCCTATCAGCCAGCAATCAGACTCAGACAGACTCTGACCTGATTATTC
>CAYOGS010000002.1:0-8990 GCA_964403435.1 uncultured Rhodospirillales bacterium
CACCGGTGGCAGGACGGCCGGTGCAGGCTACGCTGTCTGAGGCTTTGGTTCTGCAGGCGGTCGGGCGCGTCGGTCTGGCTGAATCGGCGGATGCGCTGATGCCGGAGTTGCAACGGCTGGCGGGTAACCCAGCACTGGCATCACAGCTTTTCACCCAGCGCCCCGACATCGCACCAGATTTCGTTGAAACCATGATCCGCGATGTGTGCCGGCAGCGGATGCCGAACTGGTATGTGCTTGGTATCCTTGATGCGGCGTGATGCGCGCACGCGCCCTTCAGGCCTTGAGCGGCTCCAGTGTCAGCGCTCCGCCCCACAGCCGTGTCATTAGCCCCTGCATTCTATCTGTTGCCGCGCTGGAGAAAAATCGCAGAAAGCCGGACTCGTCGCGTGGCCGCAGGGTCTGCTGGGCTTCCAGCCGCCGCTGCAACACACGGGCGACACCAGCACTGGAATCGTGCAGTGTGACACCGTCACCGGCGACCGCGGCAATCTGGTCGCGTAGAAAGACGAAATGCGTGCAACCAAGCACCAGCGCGTCAGCACCGGCTGCCAACAATGGCGCGACATAATCCTGGACGGCAGCTTGCATGGCCGAGCTATGCTCCTCGCCTGCTTCCAGCAATGTCACCAAGCGTGGACAAGGCTGCGCAATAATATGCGCCTGATTCGCAAATCGAGCCGCCAAATCCAAAAAATGCTGACTCTCCAGCGTACGCGCCGTGGCGAGGACGCCGACCTCATGACAGCGGCTCGTCGCCACCGCCGGTTTCACCGCCGGTTCTAACGCGATGATCGGCACAGTGAAATGCGCGCGCAAGTCTGGCAAGGCGACGGCGGTCGCCGTGTTGCAGGCGACGACGATGGCTTTCACGCCTTGTTGCAACAGAAAATCGCACAAAGAAAAGCAACGAGCGCGGATATATTCAGAACTCTTCTCGCCGTAAGGCGCGTGGGCGCTATCGGCTAGATAGAGAAAATCCTCCTGCGGCAAGGCCTGGCGCAAGGTCGTCAACACGGAAAGGCCACCGACACCGGAATCAAAGACCCCGATAGGTGCAGAAGGGGAAGGAACAGGGTTTCGGTTCATGACGGGCTGCCGCGTGCGGAATATTAAGCAGCCTAACCAGCAATCATGAAATGCTTATGAAATTTTCGGGGCAAAATTGGCTCGAATTTTAGGTAATTTGGTGTCGAAATCTTCTGAAGACTGCAAGGAGAGAAAAAAACACCGGCTATCAGCCAGGCAGAAAACTTAAAAAACTAGTTGCTTTCAACAGCCGCAATCAAATTTACTAATAAAAAGCACGCCTTAGCTATCACGATGATGCTCACGGTAACCTCATGCACTGGCTCGATTTTGCTGGGCCATATTTTGCTGGTACAAACCGGCAAAATCGATCGGCGCGAGCAGCAGGGGCGGGAAATTACCATCACGCACCATGTCACTTAAAATAGCCCGCGCGAACGGGAACAGCTGACGTGGACACTCTATCAACAAAAGATTGCGTAATTGTTGCTCCGGCAAGGCCGGTACCGTGAACAGGCCCGCATAGGCTAATTCAGCGATAAATCCTGTCTTTTCCCCCAGCTTGGAGCTAGCTTTGAGCAGGAGAGTGACCTCATGCACGTTTTCTCCCAGCGGCCGGCTTTGCACGTTCACAAGCAATTCCAGCGTCGGCTCAGGGTCATCGGCCTGGGGAATATAAATTGCGGGTGCACTGGGGTTCTCGAACGACATATCACGCACATACTGAGCGTTGATAGCGACGGCAGCGGTGGCCAGGCCGTTCGAATTCGCCGGAGTATCAGCCATTGCGAAACCTTTTAATCTAGTTACAACCCTCCTTATGGCATACACCCGTGGCCGCCGGAGCGAAAGGAATTATTTGCACGGTTGGCACGCTTCGCTATCATGCCGACGAAATACATAACGCTGCCAAAGGCATGGTACCATAACATGGAATATCTTGACGTCATCGTTCTCGCCATCGTGGCCGTCGTCATCGCGCTGCGTCTGCGCTCGGTGTTAGGGCAGCGGCGTGATGACGAGCCGCGTAAGCCTAACCCCTTTGGAGTACCCAAGGCGGGCAAAGATGAGGATGACGAAGGATTCATGCTCAGCCCTAAACATGAAGCGGCGATGCCAGCACCGGCCACGGCACTACCCGCTCCGGTGCTGGCACCTGATTCGTTGGCCGGCGGGTTAACGCTGATCAAGCAGCGCGCGCCGCACTTCGATGAGAAAGAATTCCTTCAAGGTGCGCGCAGTGCCTTCAGCCTGATCGTGGTGGGTTTTGCCCAAGGGGAGATGGAGAAAATTCGTCCGTTCTTGGGGCCCGAAGTATTTCAAGCCTTCGACCGCGCCGTGGCCACCCGCCGCGCCACCGGCCAAAGACTGGAAACCAATATTCACGCAATCAAAGAAGTTGAGGTGACGAAGGCGCGGTTGAGCGGCGATATCGCACGCCTCACAGTGCGGTTCGTTTCTGAACAATCCAACGCCACTTATGATGAGACCGGGCAACTGGTGGATGGCTCGCCCACACAACGCGAAGTTATCGAGGATATTTGGTGCTTCGCCCGCAACCTCAAGCAGGACAATCCGGCCTGGCTGCTGGTGGAAACGCGCGTTTGATTTTAACCGTATTGTCACTGACCTCTGCGCGGACAGCTCGGTAGCGCAGCCGCGCAGGCAAACCATCGCAATAGTGCTGCCATGTAAGGCAAAGTTCTTCTGCAACTATTGATAACGGTCTAGAATACAGCAGGAGTACTTATTTACTTTGGGGTCGGATGCGCCAAGACGACGCGGATCAACTACTTTTCACCACGCCCAATTTATTGGTGGGCAGCGAGAAGAATCGTATTCCCACCTGGGGCGCAGATGGCGGTTTGAATCGCCAGATCGTGGCGCATTTGCAAGCCGTGACGGCGACTTATAGAGCAGCGGACCTTGGTTGGACGTTCGGCCGGGAGCAAGAGTTCACGCTGCGAGCGCTCGGCAATCATGACGCCGAAACCTTCCGCGCGCAAAAAATTGCTGCTCTGACACCTGTGCTTGATGTGCGGTTACAGCAAGAGGGCATCGCACCGCCAGGCCGTCAGACACTGGAGCGCGCTTTCCAAAAAATGTCCCTGCAAGACGTATTCATGACGGAGTTGCATCTCAAGCTGCCTAATGATCTCGAGCCGCGTTTTGGTCGCGGGGTGCGCGGCTTCTACGACCCACAGGGTGTGCTGGAAGTCTCCACCCGCCCTGCTGATCCGGTCGGCGACGTCATGCGCTGGCACCGTTTGCAGCGTGGCCTGCAAAGTCTGGCCGCTGACTATGATTTTGCTGTCACCTATTTCAAGCGTGACGTCACGTTCCAGGCGACGGACTTAAAAACCGGCCAACCCATCTTTGCGACGAACCCTAACACCCCGGAAGACCGGCGCGCCGTGCCACTGGCGCAGGGTATCCTGCGCGTCATGTATGAGGCGCTACCTGTCTTCATGAAACCCATGCAGGTCACCGATCACATCCACCAGATTGATCTAGGTTATGGCAGACATCATGCGCTGCGCTCGCGACATGATCGGCTGGAGCTACGCACGAACCATAACCCGATGGCAGGATCGCATCCCGCTCTGGAGAATCTGCTGCTGCTTGCTGGTGCCCGTTATGGCCTGGGGCAGAAGCCGGATACCGCCAGTCGCCTGGCGCCCTGCGCCTTTCAGGAGAAAGTCGTCTTCACCGCTCCTGGCGACAAGCTGTTTTTTTTGACGGAATTGCTGAACGTCGCCGAGATCACGCCGCAGGGGACGTTGCGTCTTCCCACCATGCGGGAGGCAATGAAATATGCACCCTATCTGAAAAAGGAAGTGCAGCAGCGGGAAGGCGTCTCGGTTTCCGGCTGGATCAGCCAGATAAGGGTCACGCCAGAGGGGGTGCAATGGCCGCCGGCCGAGAATCTGTCAACAGATCCTGTGCGGCTGCAGCGTGAATTGGGTCGTATCCATTACGGCGACAAAACCCGGCGCCTCGTCAGCACAGGTTATACCTCTGACCAAGGCATAGGAGACTCACCGCACACTGTCGAGGGTCGAACCGCCCGACTGATGCAGGCAGTCAGCGCTATGGGGCAGAGCCCTGTGCTGCACACGGTGTTCGGGCCAGATTTCGCTGCCGGTCTCGTGCAGGCTTTTGTCCAGCATTACGCACCTGAACCAGCCGCCGCACCGCAACGCGGAGTCATCCGCGGCCGGTTGGATACGCCGGTGGTTTAATTCTTCTGGTTCGCACCGCGGTTATTTTAAGATCCTGCATTCGACGACCTTCAACAGAGTCAACATGTTAAAGGGGGCAGTATCGCAAAAAATGTGGCACCAAGGCCGCCACTTATTTTGGACATTTTTCACTGTTATTCGGCTAGAATTACCGGTTGAGAACTAACCGTGCCGTAAATAGCTAACACAATGCGCTACGAGACGAAAATTAAGGACGCAGCACTTTTCGGCCGGGATCGGCCGGTAGTCACGCGCGCCTGCGATTGTCCGGGCTGCAGCGGCGTCGGCGAATACCGCGCCCCCAAGGCACGCGACAGGTTGACGGACTATTATTGGTTCTGTCTTGACCATGTGCGCGACTACAATCTGAAGTGGGATTATTACGCCGGCATGGCGCCAGAGGAAATTGAAACCCACATCAAGCAGGACAGTTGCTGGCAACGCGACACTTGGCCGTTGGGCGGCATGAAGTCCGGTGCCGAGCTTTCGCCGCGCCAAGCCAAGGCCGCGCAACAAGCCGAAGAGGCGCTACGGCAAAAAGTTGAAAAAGAATTTCTGGCGGATGAGTTTGACAATGGTGGTTTCCAGGCTGAGGCCCCCATTGGCGGGCTGCGGCGTTATATTCCCGCGGCTGCGGTGGCGGCGCTGGCAGTGCTGGAGTTGAAGCCGCCGGCCGATTTCAGTCGCATCAAGGCGCAGTATAAAATCCTGGCCAAACGGCACCACCCTGACGCCAATGGCGGCAGCAAGGAAGCAGAAGACCGGCTGAAATGTATCAACTCGGCTTTTACCGCGTTACGGAAGCTTTATGAGGAGCAGGGCGCTACTTAAGACCAAAGGATTGATGGATTTATTGTAAAATGCCGCTGGGAACTACGGCGACTGGCGCCGCAGCGGCATATACCGGAGAAGGCCAGATGATTTGAATTGTCAGGCCTCAATTCAGTCATTTCATTGGGTTATTGGTAATTCGCCGAATCTTGCTTGCCGGCGCCATTCGCGTATGCTGACCACCGAAACCCTTGATGTAAGGACTACAATCTTGAACGCCACAGTGAGTAAGGCGCCACGCGCGCCGCTGGATACCCCGACGCCACCCGATCAGCCTGATACGACCCTGTCGGTGCGCGAAGCCTTCGGACTGGATACCGACCTGCGCGTGCCCGCCTTTAGTCGCGCCAGCGACCATGTGCCGGTCATTGATACCGCCTATCGTTTCGACCACGATACGACGCTGGCCATCCTGGCCGGTTTCGGGCAAAACCGACGGGTGCTGGTGCAAGGCTATCACGGCACTGGTAAATCCACTCATATCGAGCAGGTGGCGGCACGGCTCAACTGGCCGTGCATCCGCATCAATCTCGACAGCCATGTGAGCCGGCTTGATTTGGTCGGCAAGGATGCCATTGTGCTGCGCGATGGGCAGCAGGTAACGGAATTCCGTGAAGGTCTATTGCCCTGGGCGCTGCAACATGCCTGCGCCTTAGTGTTCGACGAATATGACGCCGGTCGACCGGACGTGATGTTCGTCATCCAGCGTGTGCTGGAGGTGGAAGGCAAGCTAACCCTGTTGGATCAAAACCGCGTCATCCAGCCTCATCCGGCGTTCCGTCTGTTCGCCACCGCCAACACGGTGGGGCTGGGCGATGCTACGGGTCTCTATCACGGCACACAGCCCATCAACCAAGGCCAGATGGACCGGTGGCATATCGTGGTGGCACTGAATTATCTTGAACCAGAAGCGGAAGCCGCCATCGTCACCGCCAAGCTGCCGCAATTCGCCGATGCTGCCGGGCAGACCCTGGTCAAGCAAATGGTGCAGATGGCGGATCTGACGCGGCAAGGTTTTATCCAGGGCGATCTCTCCACCGTCATGTCGCCACGCACCGTGCTGAACTGGGCGGAGAATTACGGTATTTTCGGTGATGCCGCCACCGCTTTTCGCCTCAGCTTCCTCAACAAATGCGATGAAGCCGAGCGGCCTATTGTGGCCGAATATTACCAGCGCTGCTTCGGCGTGCAGCTGCCGCTGCCGCGCACTTTGACGCGGTTGGGATGATGACGGAAACGGCGCCAGGCGAGCCGGAATTATTGCGTCGTGCCGTTGGTGCGACCTTGCGCGCCATCGCGCATCGCGGCGATGTCGAGGTGGTGTTTTCCGCCGAACAGCCAGCTATTCGTGGCCAGCGTGTGACTCTACCGTTGGTCAGTGCCGCTCCGGACGCCGCTGAGACCGCCGGTTTGCGCGGCACTGCAGATGCACTGGCGCTCAAGCTGCGGCACCATGACGCCGCGCTTTATGCCGTGCAAGCCCCGGGCGACAGCCAGGCACGCACGGCCTTCGCGGCACTGGAACAGGCGCGCTGCAACGCCTTGGGTGCGCGCATCATGCCCGGCGTGCGGGACAATCTTGCCGCGCAGCTGGAGCAACATTGCGTGGCCGCTGGTTACGCCCAGGCGCTACTACAGCCCCAGGTGCCATTGCCAGATGCGTTGGCACTGGCCGCCTTCGCTGCCTTGACGGAAACAGAGTTGCCACCAGCCGCCGCCCATGCCGCCGGCTTGTGGCAAACGTGGCTGGATGAGCGCATCGGCAATCGTTGGGAAAATTTGCGTCAGAATTTGACGGACCAGACGGCCTTTGCCCAGGCGGCGCGCACATTATTGCAAGCTCTGGATTTTGCCGTGCCAGATCAACCAGAGGCGCAGGACGGCGATCAACAAGCCCCGACCCAGGAAGAACAGCCGAACAGCGAAGATGAGAATGCTGATGAATCCGGTACCAGCCAGGAAGATGGTAAGGAACCGGCGGATGCGGCCGGCAGCAGCGCGATGGACGCGACCGAAGCGCTTGAGCAGGACACGGATGGCGGCGAAACCAGTGCCGAAGCCCAATGGCCACGCAACGCGCCGCTCGAAGCGGGCCCGGTCATCTCTTACAATGTCTTCACCGACGCGTTCGACGAAGTGGTGGCTGCCGATGCGCTCTGCACACCTGAAGAACTGCAGCGCCTGCGCCAATTACTAGACCAGCAGGTGCGCCCCTATCTCGGCATGATCACGCGTCTGGCCAACCGCTTTCAGCGGCGGCTGCTGGCGCAGCAGCAGCGCGCCTGGGATTTCGATTTGGAAGAAGGCTGGCTGGACACTGGGCGCCTGGCGCGCGTGGTGGCCAACCCCACCGTGCCGCTGTCCTACAAGATGGAGCGCGATATTCCGTTTAGGGACACCATCGTTACGTTGCTGCTGGACAATTCCGGCTCCATGCGCGGTCGGCCGATCACGCTGGCCGCCATGAGCGCCGATATTTTGTCGCGCACACTGGAGCGTTGCGGCGTCAAGGTAGAAATCCTGGGTTTTACCACCCGTGCCTGGAAGGGCGGGCAGAGCCGTGATTTATGGCTCAAGCAAGGCAAGCCGCCTCAACCAGGCCGGCTAAACGATTTACGCCATATCATCTATAAGGCAGCCGAACAGCCCTGGCGGCGCGGCCGGCAGAATCTCGGTCTGATGCTGCGCGAAGGCTTGTTGAAGGAGAATATTGACGGCGAGGCGTTGCTATGGGCGCAGCAACGGCTGCTGCGGCGGCGCGAGGCACGGCGCATTCTTCTGGTTATTTCTGACGGTGCACCGGTGGACGATGCCACACTCTCGGTCAATGCCGGGGGCTATCTGGAAGAGCATCTTCGCAGCGTCATCCAGTGGATTGAACAAAGCGGCAAGACAGAGCTGCTCGCCATCGGCATCGGCCACGATGTGACGCGCTATTACCGCCGTGCCGTGATGCTGAGCGATGCCGAGCAACTCGGTGGCGCCATCATGGAGCAACTGGCGCAGATGTTCGACCAAGACCGGCGCCCCGCCGGCCGGCGTGCAGCATGAAACGCGGCGGCAAAAGCGGCGGCGAAAGCACCATGCCGGCTAAGCCGCTGACCTATGATTTTCCGGCGATGATCGCCGAAGCGCGGCACGGGGTGTTCGTCCATCGGCATTTCAAGCCGCTTTATGCCAACCCGGCTTTCGCGCGGCTGCTGGGCTTTCCGGACGTCGCGGCGCTGCTCGCGTTGCCGCTCATCCGGCCGCTGGTGCCGCCAGACAATTGGCCACAGCAAGAAGCGCGCCATGCCGCGCTACTGCGCGAGAAGCCCGCGGACAGCACAGGCGTGACACGCCTGCGCCTACTGCGGCCAGACGGCAGCGAGGTCTGGCTGGCGCTGACCGAGCGCAAAGTGCCGTGGCCGGCGGCCGATGGCAAAGTACAGGACGCGGCGGAGTGGCATTGTTTCGACATCAGCGATCAGATGAAGACGGAAAGCCAGCTGCTGGCAAGTGAGCAGCGGCTACGTGCGCTTTTGGAAGTTCTACCAACACCGGTCTTGATTGCACGCCAGCCGGACGGCCAGATTCTCTTTGTCAACCGCAAAGCCTGCCTGCTTTTCGGTCTCAGCGCCAGCGCCTTGCTCAAGCGCCGGATGTACGATGCCTTCGTGCGACCGGACGACAAGGAGCAGTTCCTTGCCATGCTCGGCTCCATCAAGGAGCTGCGCGAATTAGAAATCGCCTTCTACGGTGCGGGGGCGCGCGAATTTTTGGCGGAAATTGCCGCCATCAGCATTGATTATGCCGGCCATCCGGCGGTGCTACTGGCGCTCAACGATATTTCTGCCCGCAAGCAGCTGGAAGCGGAGTTGTTCCATCAGGCCAGCACGGACGCGCTGA
>CAYOGS010000002.1:9000-22962 GCA_964403435.1 uncultured Rhodospirillales bacterium
CACGCGGCGAACAGGAGTTGCGCCGCGCCCGCCGCTTCGGGCGGCCGCTGTGCGCCATGATGCTGGATATTGACCATTTCAAGCGCGTGAACGACACACACGGCCACGCCGCCGGCGATATCGTGCTGCAGAGCATGGTGCAGTCCGCACAAGGTCGGCTACGTGGCACCGACACCATCGGCCGCCTAGGCGGTGAGGAATTCGCCGTGTTGATGCCGGAAACGGAGCTGAGCGCGGCAACGGAAGTGGCCAACCGCTTGCGCCAGAGCATCGCTACGCAGGAAATTTCACTCGGCAAAACCAGCCTTTCAATCACCGTCAGCATCGGCGTGGCGGCACTGCATCCTGAAGATGCGGATATTGACGCGCTGCTGCACCGCGCCGACACCGCGCTCTATCAAGCCAAACAAAACGGCCGCAACCGTGTAGTGGGGGCGGAGTGAATAGTAAACTTATTGAAGCGGGCATTTTGCTGGATTAATCCAACAATGCAGAAATGTGCCGAAGACAAAGTATAGCACAACAGCAAACATCGAGATTAAGCCAGTGACGAGATAGCGTTTGAAGGCGCCAGCACCATACCATTTGCGATACAAAGCACTGTTTATCGATCCGGCTAAGCCGCCTATCAGGCCACCAAGAGCACCGCCACCAAACATAAGCAGCAAAGGAATCCATATCCAAGCTAGCTCATACCACTTAAACTGTGGAACGAGTTGCAAAGTTTGGCCATCAACTATAACAAAATGAGCTTTCTGAAAGAAATTTTGTGACAGCATGACTGTGATGTCTTTTCCATTATCATCTTTGACTATGGCCTTTCCAGATTTTTTGATTACAACATCACCGTTGTAAAGCAGTACGCAGTTTTTCCAATTTTGTTCTGCTTTCACAACAAGTGTCTGCTTGATAAAATTATCGGCAATTAACGGATGCACTATACCTGCGGACATTTTCGCCACCCATTTTACTTCCTGAGCAAATCCAAAGTTATCTTTGTGGCAGAAGAGATCAATCCACCATAATATCTTCATTCCACAATTGTGGCTGCGTCTTGATGAAATGCTCCATCATGGCGATGCAATCGGGATCGTTGACGACCAGCACGTCCACCCCGCGGGAGCGCAGAAATTCTTCGTTCCCGCCAAAAGTTTTGTTTTCGCCGATAACCACGCGCGGAATGCCGAACTGCAGGATGGTGCCGCTGCACATCATGCAGGGCGAGAGCGTGGTGTAGATCACCGTGTCCTTATAGGTGCGTTGACGCCCAGCATTGCGTAGCGCGTCCATTTCGCCATGCAAAATTGGGTCGCGTTGTTGCACGCGCTGATTATGACCGGCGCCCACCAGCGCATCACCACGCGCCAGCACAGAGCCGATGGGAATGCCGCCGGCCGCGATGCCCTTGCGCGCTTCCGCCACTGCTAGCGCCATGAATCGCGCGTCATTGGGTGAAAGTTGGGGCATAGCAATCCTCATGGTTGATGCGGTAAAATGCAGTCTATCCTATAATTCCTGCTAACAAGGCGCATAGCGTTTTTTCATTACCCGCAGCCTCCTCTGGTCGGTTAAGCTTGTACCGGCAGATAATCATGCCGATGAGCGCCCGCTTGGCTGCAGCGATATTGAGGCGGTTTGGGGCAACGGCCGAGCCGCTTCTTGCCGTGTAAGCGGAAGTTAGCGCTGGTTCCCAACTGGGCAGTTCCGTAATCAAGCTGGCCAGATCATCTTCCGGCCAACCCAGACAGGTTTCGGCAAAATCCACGATGCCCGTTACAGTCGCGTCTGTGCCAAAAAGGAGGTTGGAGATATTATAATCACCATGAATCGGTTGCAGCGCGGCGCCCGGAAAATTTTCATGCCAGGCCACGACTTGCCCCACCAGAGTTTTGTCTTCTGGTGATATTTCACGGGGTATATCAGAGAATATTGGGTCCGGCGCCAATGCCTCGGCCAGCGGCATGGCGCGCAACGCCTGATGCAATGACCAGAGCACATGCCCGGCTTGTTCGGCCATGGCGTGTTGTTGCGCCATCGGGAGGTTTTCTAAAGCAGCAAGTTGAAATGTCTGCCCAGCGCATTGGGTGCTGCAGAGCCAAGCAGTATAGCCCGCTTGTCGCAGCGGATGGGCGGGCGGAATATCCCCGTGCCCGACAAGAGACGGCACGGGCAGGCACCATTGAGTTTGATCAAGCTGTCCCAACGCCTGCAAGACATGGGCTTCGTGTTGTAGTTTATGCCTAGGGTCGCCAAGGCCGCCGGAAGGTCGTGTGAGTTTCAGAACCGTACCGTCGCCCAAATCATAGACGCGACCCCACACGCCTTCGCCCAACAGGGCGCCGGCGGTGACACGATCGGGTAAAACAAAACTCACAAAGTGCCGAACATACGGTCGCCGGCGTCGCCCAGACCGGGCACGATATACGCGTCGGCGTCCAGCCGGTCATCCAACGCCGCGCCATAGACGCGGATCTCCGGATGCCGTGCGAAGAAATTGCGCAAGCCTTCCGGCGCTGCCACCAGGCTCATGGTGCGGATTTTCTCGGGCGCAATACCGTGGCGCAGCAGAACGTCGCAGGCATGGGCCAGCGAATTACCGGTCGCCAGCATCGGGTCGGTCACAAAAAACCATTGCCCATTATTTTTGGGCAGGCGGTTGAGATATTCTACCGGCTGCTTGCTGCCATGGTCGCGGTAGAGGCCGATATGGCCGACTTGGGCGGTGGGCATCAAGTCCAGCAACCCTTCCGCCATGCCGAGGCCGGCGCGCAGCACCGGAACGATGCAGGGCGAGGGTTCAGCGAGGCTGGGGGCCTGCATGGCGGCCATGGGCGTCATGATGGCGCGCTTGGTCAGCGCCATGCCGCGCGTGATCTCATAGCCCAGCAGCATGGCGATTTCGCGCAGGAGGGTGCGGAAACCGAAGGCAGCGCAGCCGGTCTCCCGCATCTGCGTCAGTTTGTGCAGAATGAGCGGGTGGTCTACGACATTGAAATGCGGAAATTCGGCGTGCTGATACATGGGGGCGATAGTCAATCGTTGCGGATACCGCAATCTAGCTGGCGCGCGCTCGTCTGACAATCTCCGCTTACGGCTGGGTGCCGTTTCTGATAGGCTAGTGTCATGCAGCAGAAGACAGAGATTCAAGCCAACCAGAATCGTTTTAATCTACACCAGCCACCGAATGTCCTGCCCTTGACCGAAGTGGTCTATGAACCAGACTGCAAGCGCATCAGTATCGGTTATTGCGAAGTAGGGCTGGACACTTATTTGATGGTCATGCAGCCGCACTGGCCGCGGCTGCTGGCAGTGTTGCTCAGCCTGCCAGGCGCAAAAGCTATGGCGAAAAAATCGCCGACGCCCAGCCCCGCTAATATTCTGGAGCTGACGCGCCTGCTATTCACGGTGGAGGCTGAAGCAGCAAGCCCTTACCCGGCCATCAAAGCGTTGCTTGATGCCGAGCAAGTGCCCTACCAAACCTTCTATTGGGAAGATTCAGACTGATCGACAATATCGCCTGGTTGGGAGCGTCTTGGTTAAGACGCTGCCGTTTGCCGTTGCGGTGACGTCTTGCGACGTGCGGCGTGGAAGGCGTTACGCGGCTTGCCGCCAGCACCGCTTCTGCCGCCACCTTGCTTCCAGGGCGCGCCTGTCCGGCTACCGCCGCTGCGCCGCGGGGCTTCGCCTTCCGGCGCCACGCCATGCATCAGCTTGTGGATGGCGCGCCATTTGGCGTTATCGGCCGGCGTGACCAGATTGACGGCCCGGCCTTCGGCTCCCGCTCGTGCGGTGCGGCCGATGCGGTGGATATAGTCCTCCGGGCATTGCGGCAGATCATAATTGATGACATGAGCGATATGCGGAATATCCAAACCGCGTGCCGCCACATCGGTGGCCACCAGAATGCGGAATTCCTGGTCCCGGAATTGCTGGATGACGCGGTCCCGCTTGCGTTGCTGCAAATTGCCGTGAATAGCGGCGGCGCGATGATCAGCCTTGCCCAATTTATCGGCCAGCCGGTCGGCGCCATGCTTGGTTTTCACGAACACGATGATTGAACCTTCGCGCGCTGTCAGCTGCTGCAGCAATTGCGGATATTTGTCCGCCTCGCCCAACTGGATTTGCTCCTGC
Organism: uncultured Rhodospirillales bacterium; assembly: GCA_964403435.1. Lineage (GTDB taxonomy): Bacteria > Pseudomonadota > Alphaproteobacteria > UBA9219 > RFNS01 > JAGOHT01. The sequence continues at coordinate 13,132 of CAYOGS010000002.1, forward strand.
TGAATTTTCGCCATGGGCGTGACGGTCGAACCGACGGCCACGCGTACGGGATCGCGCTGATATTTGCCAGCCAGTTTGACGATATTAGGCGGCAGGGTGGCGGAGAATAACAGCGTCTGGCGCTCGGCCGACAAGCGCGCCACTACGGCGTCGATCTGCACGCCGAACCCCATGTCGAGCATACGGTCGGTCTCGTCCAGCACCAATACGCGTACGGCTCCGAGGCGCAAGGTACCGCGCTGCAGATGGTCATTTATGCGGCCGGGCGTGCCGACAATCAGGCGTGGTTGCTGCTGTAATTGCCGGAACTGCCGGGGCATCGGCTCGCCACCGATCAGCAAGGCGCTGCGGATATCTTGCATGGGGTTCATTTGCTGCAGCGCGGCCAGGACCTGGCCGGCCAATTCGCGCGTCGGCGTCATGATTAGCGCCATCGCCTCTGGCTGCTGCATGAGTTGCGCGATCACGGGAATGCCGAAGGCTCCCGTCTTGCCGGTGCCGGTCTGGGCGGTGCCCAACACGTCTTTGCCTGCCAGCGCCAGCGGAATGGTCTGTGCCTGAATGGGCGTCGGCTCGGTAAATTGCATGCGCGTCAGGCTGTGCAACAGCTTGGGCGGCAGATGGAACTGGGTGAAGTTGGTGATTTCGGTGGTCATTATACTTGTCCTAACATTGTGCGAGTGCTGCCGTCTTCCTGCCGAGCAGGGACGGCGGGGAACGCACGACCGCAACCCGCAGGCGACAACAAGCCGCCGGCGTTCAGGCATGGTTCCCTCAGAACTCTTTAACAGCGTGAAAGGAAAAGCGACCAAAGCCGCGATCAAGGCCGGAGGTCTATCCGACCGGACTGCCGCAAGAGATGCGGGCAGCGCCAAGCACAAGCAAGAGTTTTCTGAACTCGGTGCAGGACATAACAGAGAAGCTGGCGCGAAAGCAAGGGAAAGATTTACGGTAGGTTTCGTGGAATCTTAACCTTGCTGCTTGACGACATCTACTGCCGCGGCAGGATACACCATGCATCTCGCGTTCGTTGATTTGGCCTCTGATTATACCGTAGATCGGCCGGATGGTTCGGCGCCGCTGGGTGGCACCACGTCGGCCGTGTGTTTCCTCTCCCGTGTTCTGCGGGAAGCCGGTCATGACGCCACGCTCTTCAACAAAGTGCGGCAGGAAGCGACAGTATCTGGCGTGCGCTCACAACCGCTTGAGCGGCTTACGGAGGAGCGTGCCAACCCGGCCTATGATGCTTTCATCTTTTGTGGTCGCTGGACGGAATGGCTGGTGCAGCATGTGGCCGAAGGCGCGCGCGTGCCACTTATCGCTTGGATGCATGAAAGCCGGTTCGCGCCACCGTTGGTTCCGGCGCTGCCGGAGTTTCATAACGTGGTGTTTGTCAGTGACTGGCAGCGCCGCGTCAATCAGTCGTCCTTGTTGCCGAAACAGCGTGTTGCCGTTATCCGCAACGCTATAAATCCGCTCAGCATGAAGTTGTTCGCACCCGACGCATCCATCACCGCAGCCAAACGGCCTTTGGCGCTTTATATCGGCAGCACGCCGCGTGGTGTGCTGCATCTGCCAGCGATTTGGCCACAACTACATGGCATGTTCCCAAATTTGCGGCTGCGGATTTTTTGTAATCCCGCCATCGGGACGGATGCGGCGCAGAATGCGGCACTCGCGGCACAGCTGCGCGCCATGCCGGGAGTTGAGCATCTCGGTATGGTTGGGCAACCTGAGCTAATGGAGAATCTGACGCAAGCCAGTTTTTTCCTGGCGCCGAATCCTTATCCGGAAACCTCCTGCATCGCTTTGATGGAGTCTCTGGCCGCTGGTCTCTGCTGCATCGTCACGGCGCGTGCCGCTTTGCCAGAAACCGCACAGGGCTTCGCCACTTTGGTGCCGATTGCGGCGGCAGATGATCCAGAACTCTTCGTCCAGCCAGTCGATCATGCGGCGTTCGTGGCCGCGGCGCGAACGGTGATCGCCGACCGACTAGCAACGCCAGCTGCCTGGGAAGAACGGCTGCAAGCCCAGCGCCGTCATTTTCTGCAGCAGAACCAGTGGCACCAGCGCGTCACGGCCTGGATCGAGTTTGTCAGCAAGAATCTCTGACATAAGAGAGTTTTAGCCTGTGTTACGCCCTGCAGGCACTAATGGGCTTGTCCGCGCGACGGTGTGATGCTTTGCGTCTCGGAATCACGGCTGGTAAGGCGGTCAGCCAGTTCCATCAGCGCTTCGATTCGGTCGGCGGTTTTGGGGTGGGTGGCGAAGAGGCTGTCGAAACGCAACCCATTCAGTGGATTGACGATGAAGAGGTGCGCTGTCGCCGGATGGTTCTCCGCTGCAGGATTGATGATGCCGCGCGCCGCCTGCTCCAGTTTCGAGAGCGCGCTGGCCAGCGCCCGGGGATCACCGCAAATCGCGGCCCCACCGGCATCAGCGTCGTATTCCCGGGCGCGTGAAATGGCCAGCTGCACCAGCATCGCGGCCATCGGCGCCAGCATCAGCACGAGCATGGAGAGCAGCGGGTTACCGCGCGACCGCCCATCGTCATCATAGCGCCGGCCGCCAAAAAAATAGCCAAAATTCACGAGCGTGGCGATAGCGCCGGCAAGCGTGGCAGTGATGGTCATGGTCAATGTATCGCGATGTTTGATATGCGCCAGCTCGTGCGCTATCACGCCGGCCAACTCGCGCTCATCCAAAATCTGCATCAGGCCGCGGCTCACGGCGACCGCGCCATGGCTGGGGCTACGTCCGGTGGCGAAGGCGTTGGGCTGTGCGCTTTCGATGACGTATACGCGTGGTGTGGGGATGCGCGCCCGCCCAGCCAGAACGGCGACCATGTCATAGAGGGGGCCATTCGGCACCGGCCGAGCGCCGTACATCCGCAGGACGACACTGTCTGAAAACCAGTAGGCACCGATATTGGTCAAAGCCGCCATCAGCAATGCCGTGGCCATACCGGCTTCGCCGCCCAGCATCCAGCCAACACCGCCAAACAGGGCGGTCAACCCGGCGAGGAGCAACGCAGTTTTCAGCAGATTCATGGCCTTATCCCCTAGTCGTTTCTTATCTTCCACAACTTTTCAGATAGGCTTGATAGCTGGACACGTCAATCTGTACGCCACCGCAAATTAACCAAGTTTACCGGTAAAGAATACCTCTTTTCGCTGTCACGCTAATCGGCCATAGTCTGCTCCACAGAGTAATGAGGAGTGGCTTTGTCGGCACCAGCCAAAGTCTTGCGATCCTTCATATTGGCAGGCGCCATGGTCACGCGGGCGGCACTAGCCTTCCGTCCGGTTTTGGCTTTTGCCTACGCTTTTGGCGCTGAAGGCGGTAATGGCCAACAGCCTCGACGTCTGACTGGGACCAGTGCGCAGCAGCGACAACAAAACGCGCATCGTGGCCACGCCTTACAGAGCATGAATGTTTGGAATGCGCTCCGCCGCACCGGACGTACTGATGACAACCAAACTGTAGAGCAGACCACCGCCGGCATGACTGCCGAGCAACGTGATGTCTGGCTCCAACAGCAGCTAACACAAACCGTCAAAGACATAGAAGGTAAAGGGCAGCGCCTCGAGAAAAGCAAAATCGGCACAGCCTATTTTGCGCCGCCGGAAAGTCCTCGGCGCGGCGCCGGCATCGATCATTGGAGTGGCAAAGATCATATCGAAGTCAATCGCGACGATCTGCGCCACCTCACAGTTAAGGAGCTACGCTCCGTCATGGCGCACCAATTGGCGCAGACGCAGCCCCAGCACCAGATCTCTGCGCAAGCGGGTCATGCACCGGAAGCCACCTCGGTTTACGGGGCCAAAACATATCAAAGTGCGCTCCATAAATTGCAGATCGCCACGCAAAACCAGGATTCCGTGTCGCCTGGAGGGCTGCATGGCGTTACGAGTCAACTCGATCCACGCGCTACGCCGACGGGGCAGGAACAAGGCCCCAACCACGCCACGCATGAGGCTCGGCCACAGGCGCACGTGCAAAGCCGTCAGTCGCCACTGTCGCGCTAACGGCATCCAGGTTCACAGTGGCGATGACAACCTTCGCGCATGCCACAGCTTGTGGCTGCCGGGAGCATCTTAATGAGAGACGAACTCTGCTGCTGTCTGCTCCTTAGAGGGCCTGAAGGAGCTTGTTTGTCCGAATCCATTCATCCTGAACCGAAATAGGATTGAGGCAAATTCTCAGTTGTGTGCGACAGGCTCGGCCTGGCTATAGCGTGCACGAACGCTCACTGCTTCATCATTATAGTCTCGGATCAACCGGTTCGCTCTCCAACGCGAGAATGCCGAACACAGCCTCATGCACGCGGTAGAGCGGGTCATGGGCAACGAAGCGTGACAGCGCCTCATAGCCCAGCGCATATTCGCGCAAGGCCAGTGAACGTTTCAGGCCGAGCCCACGTTTTCGCAGGCGTTCCATGTTTTCGGCTACGGTATATTCCGGGCCATAGATGATGCGGAGATATTCGCGCCCACGGCATTTGATGCCGGGCTGAATCAAGCCTTTCTCGCCCATGACCGTGAAAGCCAGCGGCTTGACCACCATGCCTTCGCCGCCCTGCGCGGTCATCTCCGTCCACCAATCGGTGGCCGTTGTCATCGTGTCCGGCGCATCTAGATCAACCAACTTGTAAGAGGTGTTGCGAAAGATGCCAGGATCAGCGGTGCAAAGTTCAGCAATCCGGTCCATGTGCCAAAGGTGGTCACGATCCAGATTGAACGAATTTTCGGACGCCAGGATGTGAAACGGTGCGAGTTTATAATCATCCAGTGAGTGGATCGGCCAGCAATAGCGGCGATAGGCGTCGCGGTAGAGCTGGGTCAGGCCAAAACGTTCGTGAAATTTTTCATAAAGCGCATCGGCGCCGTGAATGCGGGGCATAACTTGCTTCAGTAAGGCGCTGGCCTCGTCTAAAACTTTGTAGGCCGCTGCTGCGACTGGTGCATATTGCTGCTCCAGTAATCCTTGCGCCTTCGCCGACCACGGCAAGAGTTCGCAATCAAAGCAATACCAATCGGTTTGGTCTTTTGCCCACCAATCCAATTTGGTTATGGCGGCAGCGATGCGCTGCAGGAAGGCGGCTTCTAGTGCCTTGTCATTAAAGAAGCTGCGCCCGGTGCGGGTATAGCACGCGCCAATCTCGTCGCTATTGACTTTGAACAGCTTGCGCGCCGCTGCATTGTCGCGGCAAACCACAACTATTGCCCGCGAGCCCATATGTTTTTCTTCGCAGATAAGCTTGGTCACTCCCCTGGATTGGTAGAAGCTGAACGCTTCGTCCGGATGCTCCAGCATTTCCGGTCGTTTGCTCGTTTCAGTCGGCGACATCGTCGGCGGCAGATAAATCAACCAATGCGGGTCAATCGCGAAGCGGCTCATCACCTCCAGCGCGGCGATGGCATTCTCCTCCCGCACCGTAATGTTACGATGCAATTTCGTCGTGATGATGCGTTTGCCGATGACATCATTGATGTCCAACACGTCATCGCTGCCGCGCAGTTCCTGTGGCGGCACCAACGGCTTGGCTGGCGTGCAATAAACCCGCGCGGCGGGCACAGAAACAGTTTCGCGTTCAGGATAACGCAGGGCCGTCAGCTTGCCACCGAAAACGCAGCCCGTATCAATATCAATGGTGTTATTAATCCATTCTGGCTCCGGTACCGGCGTGTGGCCATAGACCACCAGCGTTTCGCCGCGATAATCCCGCGCCCAGGGGTAGCGTACCGGCAGGCCGAATTCGTCAATCTCACCGGTGCTTTCGCCGTACATGCAGAAATCGCGGATGCGCGGCGAGCCACGCCCAATATAATGTGCTTTGATGCCAGCATGCGCCACAGCCAGCTTGTTGTTGTCAAACACATAGTGGCTACGCAGATCATCAATAAACTGCACGACTTGTTGTTTAAGCGCGTCATTTTCGGACGCAAGCTGCGCCAAGGATTCAGCCAATCCATGCGCGATTTTCACGTCGCGTCCCTGCAAGGCGCGCTTCAGCTTGTCGTCATGGTTGCCGATGACACAAAAACCCGCGCCGCTGGCGACAATACTCATGACCAGACGCAACACCTGCGGCACGGCCGGGCCGCGATCCACTAAATCGCCAACAAAAATTAGCTTGCGGCCGTCGGGGTGCGTGACGCGCGGCGCTTCGCTGGTCTCAATGACATAGCCCAATTTATCGAGCAGCAGCGCTAACTCGTCATAGCAACCATGCAAATCGCCGATGATATCGAATGGTCCGGTTTCGTGGTTCAGGTTGTTCCACAAACGCGTGCGCTCGATGACCGCACTGTCAATCTCCGACTCCGTACTAAGGATGGTGGTCTGGGTAATGCCTTCACGCCGAAAATTACGCAGCGAGCGATGCAGCTGGTTGCACTGGTTCCACACTACATGCTTGCCGAATTGCCGGTCCGGCCGTCCGGCATTGCGCTCATGGCAGATTTCCTTAGAAAGATTCAGGACAATCGCCACTGGTAGCACATGATACTCCCGCGCCAGCGCCACCAGCTCCTTGCGTGACTCCGGTTGTACATTAGTGGCGTCAATCACCGTCAGCCTGCCAGCAGCCAGCCGCTTAGCGGCGATGAAGCGCAAGACTTCAAACGCTTCCTGGCTGCAAGCCTGGTTGTTTTCGTCATCCGAAACCAAGCCGCGGCAATAATCGGAGGAAATAATCTCCGTCGGTTTAAAATGCTTGCGCGCAAACGAAGACTTCCCGCAGCCAGATGGCCCGACCAGGAGCACGAGCGACAGCTCAGGGATTTTGATGAGATTGTTCTCTGTTACCATTTTTGTGCTTTTGCCGTTGCAATTCTTTCAGTGAATGACAATTTGCTGAAGTCAGCCAATCGCTTTGCCTGTGATCTCTCTACGGCTCCATTTTTGTTGATCCTGAGGCGATAGAGGCAGCCTTTATCTGCGAAAAGCAAATCACCGTTCCAGTCCCAATCTGCCCAACTCGTCTGTGGGAGTTTGAGAAGTGAGGCGCCATCGTTGCTGAATACCTCGTAATCAATGCTGTACCATGAGTCTTGAGAGTTGCCGACAGCTCTAATCTGCATCTGTAAGTTATGTGCTGTGCCGCGTTTGTGTTGTGCGATTTGATAAATGACAGCAGGATCGGCCTTCCAGACTAAACCAGAGCGGCTACGCTGTTCTGTAAATGCACCTTTCTGTTTCAGAGTCCACCCATCTCGCACTAAACGCATGTGGTAGATGGGGTCATCTTCTCCGCGGCCGGCATGTTCGCCAAGGGCACGCAACTGCATCCCTTTTCGCAAAGCAAGTCCGTTTAGAATCTTATGGTGCTGCGGTCGAGCATTGAGCAGGATACTGCTGTTGGTTTCAAAAAGGCCACCACCACCCCAGGTTCCCATATTTTCCCATAAGGCCAACGCGGTTAGAAAGGGTGGTTTGCTGACGGCTGTCCAAGCATAAAGCGGCTTCTTATTCTTTGCCGCGAGATAAATAAACAACTCACCATTGGGCGAGAGGTCACATCGCCGCTCATAGATGCGACCCTTCAGCCATTGGCCGGCCACAAACGAATCTTTCTTCAAATCCCATTTAATTAGCAAAACCTGTTTACTGGGGCCGCGTCGCAAAACGACGGCCGTTTTGGCCTCGCGTGCCATGATGACGAACAGGCTGGTTTTTGCGGGCGTCATTCATGCCTCACAAAAATTCCCGCCTGAGTCGGGCTGCCATGGTCCGGGTGCACGTCGCCGATGCCGTCGAAGGTTACGGTGTAGCCATACTGCGCGGCGGCAGCGTTCGCCCAGTCTTGGAATTGCTGGCGCGTCCATTCAAATCGGTGATCCTTGTGGCGCAGGCTGCCTGGCTTCATACCTTCGAACAACACGTTATATTCCACGTTCGGCGTGGTAATCAGCACGAGATTAGGGCGAGTAAATTCAAACACACTGCGTTTGAAGGCGTCCAAACGCGGTAAATCCAGATGCTCGATGACCTCCACTAGCGTCGCGGCGTCATAACCCGTAAGGCGCTGGTCGCGATAGGTCAGCGCGGTTTGTATCAGGTTAAGACGTTTGCTTTGGGTTTCGCTCATCCGGTCAAGCTTCAGCCGCCGCCGCGCGATTTCCAAGGCGCGATAGGAAACATCGGCACCGGTGATGTTAGAAAAGCTGATATCTTCCAGCAAGACGCGCAACAATTTCCCTTCACCGCATCCCAAATCAAGCACCCGTTTGGCGCCCTGTGCCTTGAGCCGAGTCACAACCCAATCCAGGCGCTGCTGATTCAGGCTGATTTTATCCTCAAGCTTTTCCTCAAGCTGTTTGGGTGTCGCGCCGGTTGCTTCGCCGTCATCATCGCTCTCAGAGTTTTCGCTCAAACGATCCAACGCCTGCGCTACCAATGAACGTGAATGTTTGAGATAACGGCGTGCGATCAATTCGCGCTCCGGGTGCTGAGCCAGCCACTCCGCCCCGAATTTCAGCAGCTTTTCCAGCTCATCCTGCCCAACATAATAATGTTTACCATTGTCCAGAACCGGGATCAGGACATAGAGATGTACCAAGAAATCGCGCAAGGGGCAGGTACGCGTCAAAGTCACGGTGTAATAACTGCTCTCGCCCCATTCGGGATAATGTTCATCAAGCGGTATGCGTTCAGCCGCTATCCCATAGCCCAAAGGCGTGAAAAGCCGCTGCAGCAGCTCTTCGCCGCCTCGGCAAGGCAAAGCATGAATGGTCACGCTCAAGGGGAGCGCGGACTCCACCAGTTCCGGCCGCTGCTTGCAATTCCCGGAAAATGTCGTGCCGAACACTTTGTTGAGCGCCACGCTCATGAAAGATGATGCGACGTATGGCCGGTCATTGACATATTGCTCCAGCGCGAAGCCTTCGCCCGGTTTTCCGCCCTTGCGCACCAGCTGCACGGGGTCAACATCCAGTAGCAGCGCTGCGGTGCAGCGTTCAGCCCCAGCTTCCGGGTAGAACACATGCGCGGCGCCGAAATTCAGGGTCACGCTGTGTAATTTTTCCGGGTTCTTGTGCAACAGAAAACCGATATCGGTCGCCGGCTGGTGCGTGGTGGTGAGGGTGAGGAGCATCCTGGGTTCAGCCTTTCACGCACAGCACCTGCCGTAGGGTATGGACAACCTCGATCAAGGCGTCTTGCGCCTTGATCACGGCATCAATATCCTTATAGGCCATAGGCGTTTCGTCAATAACGGCTGCGTCCTTCCGGCATTCGATGCCTTCGGTCGCGGCGATATGGTCAGCGACTGAAAAGCGCCGCGCTGCTTCCGCCCGGCTCATGCGCCGACCTGCGCCGTGCGAGCAGGAGCAGAAGCTTTCTGCATTGCCCTTGCCGCGCACGATATAGCTGCGCGTGCCCATGCTGCCAGGGATAATGCCATATTCGCCTTCCTGAGCGCTCACGGCGCCTTTGCGCGTCAGCCAGACCTGTTCACCAAAATGCTCTTCCCGCTGCACATAATTGTGGTGGCAGTTTACCGCCAGTTTGCCCAGTTGGAATCCAGGCAGGCCGGATTCGCGCAGCGTGAGTAGCACGCGCTCCATCATCATGGCGCGGTTGGCGCGGGCGTAATCCTGTGCCCAGCTCACGGCTTCGATATAATCGTCGAACAATGGCTCACCTTCGCAGAAAAATGCTAAATCCTTATCCGCCAGATGATAGCCCAGCTCGCGGCGCAGCAATTCCTCCCGCGCCCGCGTGATGAAATAGCTGCCGATGAGATTGCCGGTGCCGCGCGAGCCGGAATGCAGCATCACCCACACGACGTCAGCTTCATCAAGGCAAATCTCGATAAAATGATTGCCA
>CAYOGS010000003.1:0-1813 GCA_964403435.1 uncultured Rhodospirillales bacterium
GCACGACATCCTGCCATCCCCCGCGCTTGAAAATATGTTCTTTCAGTAATCCTTCCTGCAGGAAGCCAAACTTCTGATGCAGCGCCAGCGCCGATGCGTTGTCCGCCAACACTTCGCAGCAAAGCTTATGTAGGTTCAAATGCTCAAAGGCATATTGCAAGGCGAGCACTTCGATCTCCTTGCCGATGCCTTGGCCACGCCAGGCGGCATCGCCGATTACAAGGCGCCCCCAGTCGGCCTTGCGGTTGCGTAGGTCAATCTGGTAAAGGCTGACAGTGCCGATGGGCGTATTGGCCGTGTCCGCTACCACCCAATTGATCTCTGTTGGGTTGCCCAATTGTTTTTCATACCACAGTCGCTGTTGCTCTTCAGCAATCGGCAGATATTCGTAAAACCAATCATAAGCTTCCGGCGCGCTGCGCCAGCGAGCAATGGCGGCAAGATCGGAACGTTCCATTGCGCGTAGGCGTATACGGCGTGAGGCGAGCATGACAGGCTCCATCGACAAAAGCTCTAACAGCTCGGCACTCTAGCAAGCTAATTCTGTCAGCGACAGAGCCGTATGTCGCTACTTTTTACGGTCGGCTCCGGCAACGGCGGCGGCTTCATACAACTTGATGACTCGGTCGGCCGGGCCGTCTTCGCGGATTTTACCCTGATGCAACCAGATGGCGCGCCCGCCCATCTGGCGTACCAGACTCATGGCGTGCGAGGTGAAGACGACTAGTTGGCCGCGTGCCATCATGTCGGCGAGGCGCTGATTGGCCTTGTCAATGAAGCTGGCGTCACCCGCACCCACCACCTCGTCCATGACAAGAACTTCGGCCGGTATCGCTGTGGTGGTGGCAAAGGCCAGCCGGATGATCATGCCGGTGGAATAGGTGCGCACGGGCTGGTTGATGAAGTCTTCCAACTCAGCGAAGGCGGTAATTTCTGGTCGCATGCGTGCGATAGTGGCTTCGTCCTGACCCAACAGTAGCAGACGGATGCGGATGTTCTCCCAGCCGGTCAGCTCCATCTCGAAACCGGTAGCATAGTCTAGAATTGGACAAATCTTGCCCTGTACGACAACGCGCCCATGTGTGGGGGGATAAATTCCGGCGATGGTGCGGAGCAGCGTGCTTTTGCCGGCGCCATTATGGCCGATGATCGCCACGCGTTCGCCGCTCTTGACGGTCAGACTGATGGCGTCTAATGCACGGAACGTCTGGTCGCGCTGGAAACGGCGGTTACGAAGGCTGTTGGCCAATTGTCGTTTGAGGCTGAAGAAATCACCGACAGGTAGCGGGAAATCCAACGTAACATTGTCAAGCGCGATGCTGCTCATAGCCAGAAAATCATCCGTTTGCCTAGGAAGCGCACGGCCAACCAGGCGATTAGCGCATTGACGACCAGTAGGCCGCCGACGATCTGGTAATGCAAGGCCGGTGCAAAATCATTGTGCAGCAGAGGATGGCGAATGACCTCGATCACCGCCGTCAACGGGTTGACGTGTACCGCCCATTCCAGGCCGCGTTCCACCAGCATAGCAGGCGGGTAGAGAATAGGTGTGATCACGAACAAAAGTTGCAGCAGCATGGCTATGCCATGTTGAAGATCGCGGTAGCGCGAACCCAGAAAGCTTATGCTGGTCACCACGAGTACGCCCAGCGCCAGTACCATGAGGATGCCGGGCAAGGCAGACAAGACGCCCCAACTGGGCGCCACGCCGAAAGCGGCCATCACAGCCACACTGGTGGCCAGACCGATCCCGAGAAACGTAGTCTGCACCATAACCACGCGGAAAATAAACACCATACGCGGCAGAGGTAAT
>CAYOGS010000003.1:1823-17618 GCA_964403435.1 uncultured Rhodospirillales bacterium
CAGATAGCCGGCGGCGGTCGGAAAAGTAGCGCAGCCCTCCAGCAATAAACCGGAAATAAACCCCCAGATAGCCAGGCCGATGGCCAAAGTGGGAATGAAACTAGCCGGCGGCACGTTGAGGATGGAAGCCCAGAGATAGCCGGCGCCGAGCGCGAAGATCAGCTGGTTGAATACCATCCAAGCAATGCCGAAATAGGAGCGCCGGAAGCGCATCCGCATATCCAGCACCGCCAGAGCGCGCCAGATGGAATGTGCACGCCAGGCCGCGCTATATTCACGCAGGAGAGAGAGCATGGGTTACTTTCGCCTTATGAGGGCAATCCCCTATCGTGTATTGCCTGCTAAGTCAAACCGTTGGCATAGTGCCGGCGGCGCGGTGCAGCATGGTGGCGATGCGCTCTATGACGTTCCGTAGATCAAAATTGGCCTCGATTTTTCGGCGCGCCGCAGTACCCAGCCTTTCCCGCAATGTTGAATCTTGTAGTAAAGGCAGCAGCGCGTCATGCCAGCCATCCGCGCCTGGTGGCACCAATATACCGTCAACCCCATCCGTGATGAGATCGTGGTTGAAGCCGACGGCTGTGCCGACCGCGACGCGGCCACAGGCCATGCTTTGCGCCAGTTTTAGGCCGGATTTTCCCTTTTCCCACGGCGTATCGAGCAAAGGCATGATGCCAATATCGAACGACTGCACAGCCGCGACTTCGGCATCTTCCCGCCATTCCAATCTTTCGGCACGTAAGGTAGGTGCGGCGTCGCCCGCGCCCATCAGCACCACGCGGCAGCCAGTGGTGGCTTGCAGCCGGTTGAGCGTATCAACCACCAGCGGCAAATAACGGTGCGCGGTGGAAGGCGTGCCGATCCAGCCGATCGTCACCGGTGCTTCAGGTGCTCGCGGCGCGACGGCGTAGCGTTCCAGGTCAAGCCCCTGGCCAAGCACCACATCATAACGTCCGCCTTGCGCTTGCAACATGGCACCGCAATATGCGTGTGTGATGGAGCATAGGTCAGCCTGGCGGGAGAGGCGGGGGATTTTGCTGGCCAGCAGCTGCCGTAAGAGAGGCAGGCTGGCACCTTCGTGCGGCAGAAATAGCGCGTCGTCTATATCCAGAACCCAGCGTTTGGCGAAAAGGCGAAGCAGGTGAGTCTCCAGCCAGCCAGGCAGCAGTGGTAGCATTTCGGCCTGGATCCAGAGCGTGTCATAGCGGGACAACTGCGGCAGCATGGCCAGCCGGCGCGCATAACTTGCCAGCACGTCCGGAATTGATGCCCGCTGACCGGCGTACCGCTTGGCGAGATAATCTTCACTGAAAAAAGGCACACAATCGAGTGCTATGCCATGGTTAACCAAGGGGGCCTGCAGGTTATAGAATCGCAGGCGGCTGCTGGGGGCGCGCCGCGTATAACGCGTTAAGGCCAGCACCCGCAAGGGCTGCGCGGTCTTCTCGGATCCAGCGTGGTTAAGGCTTGGTTTCATTGACTTTGGGCCAGGCAGACGGCAGAGTGTGCCAATAAGACACTAAACATCAGAGTGGTCATGGGCGCAAGCGGCAAGACAATTCAGGTCTTCGTGCCGACTTTTGAGGTGGACGAAGTATTGGCCGAAATCCGGGAATGCCTGGAAAAGGGCTGGACCGGCATGGGCTATAAGACCGTGACGTTCGAAGACGCCTGGAAAAACTATACCGGTCTGCCGCATGCGCATTTTCTCAGCTCCGCCACTGCGGGTCTGCATTTGGCGCTAGCCTACTATAAAATGACTGAAGCCTGGCTGGACGGCGACGAGGTTATCAGCACGCCTCTGACATTTATTTCTACCAACCACGCCATCCTCTATGAACGGCTACAGCCTGTGTTTGCCGATGTAGATGAATATGGTTGCCTGGACCCAGCCTCCGTCGCTGCTCGCATTACTCCGCGCACCCGGGCGGTCATGTTTGTTGGGATGGGCGGCAATACCGGCCAACTGCCGGCCGTGGCGGATTTGTGCCGCAGGCATGGGTTGCGTCTGATTTTGGATGCTGCGCATATGGCCGGCACGACTTTGGCTGGAACCTGCCCGGCCGCGCTGGCGGATATGGCCGTCTATTCATTCCAGGCGGTCAAGAATCTACCGACGGCAGATTCTGGCATGATATGTTGCGCCGACGCCATGGCGGATGCCGTCGTTCGTCAGCTTTCCTGGCTTGGAATCAATAAGGATACCTATGCCCGCATGGGCGCCAAGGGCGACTATAAGTGGCTCTATGATGTCGAGCATGTCGGCTTCAAATATAATGGCAACGCAGTCATGGCCGCCATGGGGCTGGTGGGGTTGCGCCATCTGGACGCTGGCAACGCGTATCGCCGCCAGCTTGCCGCTTGGTATGATGAAGCGTTGGAAGACGTGCCAGAGATCGCTCGCCTGCCCATCGCGCCGGACTGCGACAGTTCCCGACATCTTTATAGCGTGCTGGTGATGGAGCGGGATGCCGTGATGCAGCGTTTGTATGAAGCCGGCATCTTCCCTGGGGTGCATTATCTGGATAATACCCGTTACACCATGTACGCCGCAGCGGCCGGCACGTGCCCTCGCGCGGCCGCCATGTCTGAGCGTATTATCTCCCTGCCCATGCATCTGCGTCTGACGCAGGAGGATGTGGAGCACGTTGCCACGACTTTGACTGCAATCGTTACGGAGCTGGCGGCGCAACGCGCCGTCGCCTGAGCCATGCAGACGCAAGCCCTCGTTCTTGCCGGCCTCCGCCTGTTGACGCCGCGCCGTTTCCTCGACGAGCGCGGCTATTTCGTCACCGTCTATCAAGACGCTGACTATCGGCGCCTCTTGCCGGACTATCGCGGCACGGCACAGGACAATATGGCTTATTCCGCTGCCGTCGGCACGGTACGGGGACTGCATTTTCAGGCACCGCCGCACGCACAGGGCAAGCTGGTCTTCGCGCTACGTGGCGCAGTGCTCGATGTCGTGGTGGATATTCGCCGCGCCAGCCCAACTTATGGCAAGCATGTAGCTGTGCAGCTCGATGACAGTGCCGGCCAGCAGCTTTACGTGCCGCCAGGCTTTGCCCACGGCTATATCACGCTCGTACCGGACTGCCTGGTGGCTTATAAAGTGGATGCTTCCTATGCTCCGCAAGCGGAAGGCGGTTTGCGTTGGAACGATCCAGCATTGGAGATTGATTGGGGCGCGGTAGCGCAACAACCAGTCGTCAACCCCCGCGATGCCACTTTTCCCCTGCTGCGGGATTTACAATCTCCTTTCGTCTAGAGCAGATCGTGTTCAAGTTAGATCATTTGGACGCGTGCATTTGCTCGCCAAATATAGACTTAAAGGATTTTCCCTGAACGTAACTGAACAGAAAATGCTCAAACCGCCCGCCTTGTGAATTCGCGGCAGACATGACATTTTCGTGCTTTAGGTGAGAAAGCGATTCGCATGAAGAACCTGACCGAGCATTTGCAGGAATCTGCCCGTCTGATCGCTGCTATGGCGGCGACGCCCGCGGCTGCCCGCATGAATCAAGCAGTCGATGCCATCGTCGCCGCGTTTCGGGCAGACAAGCCATTGCTGGTCTGCGGCAATGGCGGTTCCGCGGCGGACGCCATGCATATCGCGGGCGAACTGGTGGGGCGCTTTTTGAAAGAACGACGCGGCTATCCCTGTATCGCACTGACAGCGGACAATGCTATTCTTACTTCGTTGGGTAATGATTATGGCTATGAGCAGGTCTTCAGCAGACAGGTAGAGGCCTATGGCAGCCGCGGTGGTGTGCTGCTGGGCATCAGCACCTCCGGCAATTCGGCGAATGTTGTGGCGGCCTTTGTCAAGGCACGGGCTTTGGGGGTGACGACCATAGCCCTTACAGGAGAAGGCGGAGGCAAGTTAGCGCCGCTCAGCGATGTTCTGATTGACGTGCCGTCGCGCCACACACCTTATATCCAGCAAATTCATCTCTGCCTCTACCATCATCTCTGCGAAGCGGTAGAAGCGGCTTTGGCATGACGGCAAGCGCGGCACCCAGCCTGGCGGCGCTGGCGGAGAATTATGACGCCTTTATCTTTGACCTATGGGGTGTGTTGCATGACGGTACGGCGTTGTTCCCTGCCGTTTTGCCGGTCTTGCAGGCACTGCGCGGGCAGGGCAAGGGCATCGGTGTCCTCTCCAACTCGCCGCGTCCCGTGCGACAGGCAGCCACCAATATCGCAGCGAAATTCGGGCTGGAGCCGAATAGATACGATACACTGCTGACCTCCGGCCAACTGGCGTTTGAGGCTTTGCGCGACCGGCCGGATGCCTGGATGCGGCGGCTGGGTACACGGGTCTTTCCGGTTGGCCCGCCACACGAAATCGAGCCCTTTCTTGAACTCGGTCTGCAGCCGGTTGCCACAGTGCCGGCAGCGGAATTCGTGCTTTGTACCGGGTTGTTGCCCGGACTGGAACAGGCGGAAGACTACCTGCCACTGTTGACCGCATGGAAGCAACGGCGGTTGCCCATGTTGTGCGCCAATCCAGACCGAGAGGTGCTGCGGGGGGCCGTGCACGGCATCGCGGCCGGAGCGATTGCCGAAGCCTATCGAGACCAGGGTGGAGACGTGCGAGACGATTGTGGCAAGCCATATCACGCCGTGTTCCGGCGGATGCTCGCGGCCCTGGGTACGGCGCCACATCGTTCCTTGATGATCGGTGACAATCTGCACACCGATATCGCCGGGGCCGCTGCTCTGGGTATCGGCACGCTCTGGATAACCAGCGGCGTGCATGGCGCCGATCTGGCGGTGGCCGACCCGAAGGCTTTTGCTGCACGCCACGGCCAGCGTTTTGATCACTGGATGCAGGAGCTGCGCTGGTGAACGAAGTGGATGATGATTCCGGTGACGGCGAAATCATCATTGCGCCCATAGCCAGCTATGATTTCGCGCTACGCATCCTTTACCGTGACGCGCTGATGTTGATCATAGATAAACCAGCAGGACTGCCGGTGCATGGCGGTATTGGGGGTGGAGACCATCTCGGAAAATATCTTGATGGTTTAAGATTTGGCCTGCCACGCCTGCCGCAATTGGCGCACCGTTTGGATAGGGATACGAGTGGCTGCCTGGTGTTAGGGCGTCATGCTGAAGCGTTGCGTCGGCTGGGAAAATTATTTGCGCTAGGGCGTGTGACTAAGGAATATTGGGCCCTGGTACAAGGCGCACCGCCGCAAGACCATGGCAAAATCACGGCGCCGTTGCTGCGCCTGCAGGGCGGCAAGGGCGGTGCCGGCTACCATATGGTTGTGGACGCAGCGGGGCAGGAGGCTGTGACCGATTATTGGCTCGAGGCGCAAAAAGACGGCCTCAGCTGGCTGCGGTTGCAACCGCAGACCGGTCGCACCCACCAGCTACGCGTGCATTGCGCCCATCTCGACTGCCCCATTCTGGGCGACAGCAAATATGGCGTGCCACCGCATAGCGTGCCGCTCATGCTGCATGCCAGGCGCATCACTGTTCCACTCTATCCTAAAAAAGACCCCGTCACCGCCACGGCCGAGCCTCCGGCCGCCATGGCCGCGCTGTTGCAAGCAATGCGTTGAACCGCTGAAATGCCTAGCATATAGTGCCGGCTTCGCCAAAATAGGACTCGATCATGCGCCTCAGCCAGTTTGTCACCAAGACCAGCAAGGAAGCCAGCCAAAGCGATGTCAGCCGCAACGCACAGCTGCTCACACGCGCCGGCTTCGTCAATAAGTTGATGGCGGGGGTCTATAGCTATCTCCCGCTCGGCTTGCGCACACTGAACAAGATTGAGCGCATCGTCCGCGAAGAGATGGACGCCCTCGGCGCGCAAGAAGTGCTGCTGCCGGCGCTGCAACCACGCGAGATTTGGGACCAGACTGGTCGGTGGGACACGGTGGATGTGCTGTTCCGCTTCAAGGGGGCGGGTGACCGTGATCTGGCTTTGGGGCCGACGCATGAAGAGGTGGTCACGCCGTTGGTCGCCAGCTTCGTGCAGTCCTATCGTGACTTGCCACGCGCGGTCTATCAAATTCAAACCAAATTTCGCAACGAAGCCCGGGCGAAGAGCGGCCTGCTGCGTGGCCGTGAATTCCGCATGAAAGATATGTATAGTTTTCATGCGGCGCCAGAAGATTTGGACGCTTTTTATGAGCGTTCCATCACCGCTTATCACAATGTCTATCGCCGCTGTGGCTTGGGCGCTATTACGCTGCTTACCTACGCTTCCGGTGGGATTTTCAGCAAATACTCGCACGAATTCCAGACGTTGACGCCCTTCGGTGAGGATGTGGTCTATCGCGTGCCAGGCAAAGACATCGCCATCAACAAGGAAATTATTGACGACAAGGAAGTGCTGGCTAACCTTATCCCCGGCTTCACCGGTGGCGCACAGGAGCTGGAGGAGGTCAAGGCCATCGAGGTCGGCAACATCTTCAAGCTGGGCACCCGCTTTCCAGACGCGTTCGGCAATACCTATACAGATGCAGCGGGCAGCGCGCAGAAAATCTATATGGGCTGCTATGGTATCGGTCCCAGCCGCCTGCTCGGCACCATCGCCGAATGTCTGGGCGACGAGCGCGGCTTGATCTGGCCGGACGAGGTGGCGCCCTATCAGGTGCATCTCGTCAGTTTGGCGCGCAGCGAAGACGAGACGGCGGCGTGTGACACGATTTATCAGCAATTGCTGCAGCAAGGCGTCGAGGTGCTGTATGACGACCGGCAAGGCGTGCAGGCTGGCGAGAAACTGGCGGATGCCGACCTCATCGGCTTGCCGCACCGGCTGCTGATCAGCAAAAAAACACTGGCAGCCGGCGGCATTGAATGGAAGCGCCGCACCACAGCCGAAGCCCAGGTGTTGCCGTTGGAGCAGTTTTTAACCCAAGGTTTGAAAGCGTAGGCGGTGTCATGACGGGCATCTTCGCCAACCAAGTCATCGCGATCACCGGCGCGTCGCGTGGTATCGGTGCGGCCATGGCGACCGCCTTTGCAGTTCAAGGCGCCCGCTTGGCGCTGACGGCGCAAAGCCCGGACGAGCTGGAAAAGTTGGCAGCGGTGTTACGGGAGGCGCACCGCACCGAGGTCGTGACACATACTGGCGATGTTAGCGAAGCCAAATCCGTGCAGGAATTTTATCAGGTGGTGAACCAGAAATTTGGTCGACTGGATGGGCTGGTGGCGAATGCGGGCATGCTGACGGATGGTGTCATCGGCATGATACGTGAGGCGGATATTCAGCGTGTGCTGGCCGTCAATGTCGCGGGGGTCATGCATCATCTACAGGCGGCGGCGCGGCTGATGCGCCGGCATAAGAGCGGCAGTATTGTACTGATGAGTTCTATCAATGGGCTGGAGGGCAGCTCGGGTCAGGCGCTCTATGCCGCCAGCAAGGCCGCGCTTCTGGGCATGATGCGGTCGGCGGCGAAGGAGCTAGGACCGGATGGCATCCGCGTCAATGCTCTGGCGCCAGGCATGATCGAAACAGCGATGATTGCACATTTGAAGGACTCGGTGCGCGCGCTGCGGCGGCAGCATATCGCGCTCGACCGTTTCGGCACGCCGGAAGAAGTGGCGGAAGTCGCGCTCTTTTTGGCCTCGCCCGCTGCCCGTTATGTCACGGGGCAAGTTATCGGTGTTGACGGCGGCATGGTGGTGTGATGATGGACGAAGAGCATTATTTGGTGATCATTGGCGCCGGCGGCTTTGGGCTGGAAGTCGCGGCCTATGCGGAAGACATCATCCGCCTGCGCGGTATTGATTTTCGCATTTCCGGCTTTTTGGACGATACCAAGCCGCGCGGTGCTGTGCATGGCGGCTATCCGGTTCTGGGCAATACAGAAGAAGAGCTTGACCCACAGGCGCTCTATGTCATCGCGCTGGGCTGGCCGGCGCATCGGCGGATGTTGACGGAGAAGCTCAGGGGACGCGGCGCGAAATTCGCCACTTTCATGCATCCCGCCGCCTATATCGCTACCACCGCAACGATTGGTGTCGGCAGCATTATCGCGCCCTTTGCTTTCGTAGGGCCGCAGGCCGTGCTCGGCGCGCAGGTGGTGGTGAATGTCGGCGCCGTAGTGGGGCATGAAGCGCAGGTGGGCGATTGCGGCGTGCTGGCGCCGCATGCCGATGTCCATGGGGCGGCGGTGTTGGACGCCAATGTCTTTATCGGCTCCGGTGCCACCGTCACCAACGGCAAGCGCGTGGGAATGGGAAGCAAGGTCTCAGCCGGCGCTGTGGTGTTCCAGGATATTCCGGCCGGCGTCACGGCACTGGGCAACCCGGCGAAGGCGCGGGCAGACAATGCCGGTTAGCACCGTCATCTTCGATCTCGGCGGCGTGCTGGTGGATTGGAACCCGGACTATCTTTACCGCAAACTCATCCCTGACGCGGCGGAGCGCAGCTGGTTCCTGACCGAAGTGTGCAACGGCACCTGGAACGCGCAGCAGGATCGCGGCCGCGATTGGGAAACAGCGATTGCCGAAAAGACCGCGCAGTTTCCGCAGCACGCGGCACTCATTCGCGCCTATCGTGATCGTTGGATCGAGACCATCGGCGGCCGGATTGAAGAAACAGTAACGGTGCTGGACGAGCTGAAAGCCCGCAGCGTGCCGCTTTACGCGCTCACCAACTGGGCAGCAGACACGTTCCAAGAAGCGCGGCACATCGTGCCGCTTGACCGCTTTGACGGCATTGTCGTGTCCGGCGAAGTCAAGATGATGAAGCCGGAGCCGGAGATTTTCCTGCATCTGCTAGGAAAATTCGGCCTGCAGGCGCCGGACTGCCTGTTCATTGACGATATGACCTACAACACGAACGCAGCGGCGGCGTTGGGTTTCGCCACCGTCACCTTCACCGGCGCGGCGGTTCTGCGCCAGGAACTTATGCTGCACAAACTGCTCTAAAGCCCCGAACATTAACCTTTTGCCGGCTGCTCCAGCCATGAAACTTTTTGGTTGCCGGCCTTTTCAGTTACATTAAGTGACAAAATGACTTTTGGAGTATGCCGATGGCTGTGCCGGGAAAAATCATGCGGGAAGCGCTGCTCGCTTCGGCACTCTTGGTACGTGGCCAGGGCGCCGCAGCAGCGACGCAGCCGCTAGCAGCACCTGTGCCGGACAAGGTCGAGGCAGGCTTTGTTGGTCGTGGGAGTGCTACGACTGTCGAGCAAAAAAGCGCGCACCGCGGCCGCGGCTTGCGCCAGATGCGGGAATGGAAAGCGCAACGACATGACAAACAGGTGGCGGACGATCAGACGGTTGACGCTGCCACAGCCAACATGTCGGAAGTGCAGAAGAACCAATGGCTGGCGGACACTTTCGCTCAAGTGCGTAAGGATATGGCGGCCAAAGGCATCCGCACCGATAAAACGCCGATCGGCCGCGTCTTCTTCAACGATGACGCACCGGGCATGACGGGCGTCATCCGCAGCCGGCCGGTTGCCGGCATCCAGTTGTCGCCGGGCGACGAGAACGGCGTGACGATCGGCGAGACCGATGTGCAAGGTTTAACCGTCAAGGAACTCAAAGCCGTGTTGGCACATGAAGCGATGCACACGCAAATTGGCCCTTACGATACGTTCGACGTGCAGGCCGCGAACGAACGCACGGCTGACCATGCGGGCGCCCGCACTTATGGTGGCAAGACCTATGCCTCCGCCTTGCGGAAAGTGCACGCCAATGTTGCAGCCTACAATGCTGATGCTGCCGGAGAGATGGAAGCTTACCATGAAGCCGCACGGCTGCGTCTGGCTTTTCCGCAAGCCGGCAAGAGCAAGCCTGCCGGCAAGAATACCGTCGCAGCTGCCACGGCCGGCATGACCGAAACGCAGCGTGATGCCTGGCTGCAAACTCTAAGCCAAAGCGTGCAGCAGGATATGCGCGCCACAGGTGCGGCTTTGCCAGCGGCGCCAGCGGTCAAGGTAGAATTTGCGCGAGGCGAAAATGCTCCTCTGTCGGATGTTGACCGGAACGGTGTGACGGTCAACGAGACGCAGGTCAAACGCCTGAGCGTGCAGGAACTGCGAGCGGTGATCGCCTATGGCATCAGTACCGCGCGGCAGCCCGACCCGTCGTCAGATGCGGCGGCCAAGGCGGGGATGGCAGCAGCGGCGCGCACCTATGGTGGCAAAACCTTCAGTCATGCATTAGGCGAGCTGCATCGCGGCGAAGCCCCGCATGACCCGTTGCAAAAGCGCGAGGACGAGGCCATTAAGACCAATCCAGGTAATCCGCTGGGTCGGCTGGCGCGCTGGACGAAGGCGCATATTCTTCCGCACTAGTCCTTGGCCAGAGAACGCAGATAATCCCTGATGACCGAGTCGTCCCACGCTACGACATTAGCGATCTTGCGTCGCTGTCGGTGCTGGCGGTCAAGGATGATGGTCTCGGGGAAAGCTGCCGTGAGAAAAATATCGTAAGTCACGGCCTTCTGCGGATCCCAGGCGAGCAGCAGATTTGCTGGCGGCTGAGCGGCGCCAACATCGGCGAGCATCTTCTCCGCTTTGGCACGGTCGCTATCGCTAGATATGGCTAGGAACATCACCTCTGGCATATCACGGGCGGCCTGCTGTAGCATCGGAAATTCGGTGCGGCACGGCGCGCACCACGATGCCCAGAAATGTAGCACAACGACCTTGTCAGCGAACTCGGTGAGTTTATGATCCTGCCCGCTAAAATCATGCCAACTGAAAGCAGGGACGGTGAAGCCCGGCCTTTCAGCAACACTCGGCGCGGGTGCCGGTGACTGTCCCAGCCAGAGCAGAGCACTGCCTGCGAGCGCCAATAAACCGGAAAGCAAGAGCAATTTACGCGACATGATCTTGTCCCCGGCGGATGAAATAGGCCGCACACAAGACGGCGACGATCAGCAATTCCGCCAGGCAAAAGGCCAGCAAACCATAGGCCGCCGAGTCAGTGAACCCGTAGCTATGCAATCCCACGCTGAGCAGATTAACCCCGAACCAGGCCAGTGCGACCACGATATTGACCAGCGCCATGCCGGCGGCAAACCCCAGCGGCGCCAGCTGGCCAGCCAGCCGGCCATGCAGTAACCAGATGAGCCACAGCACGATCCACAGTGCGCCGTTCTCTTTGGGATCCCAGCCCCAGAACCGCCCCCAGGATTGATCTGCCCACACGCCGCCTAGCATGGTGCCCACTGCAGTGAACAGTAATGCGAAGATGGCCGTTTTATGCATACGATCCTGCTGCGTCCGGAACAATTCCTGTGGCCGCAGCACGCGGCGCAGCAAGTAAAGATGCGCCATCATGCCGGCCACCAGTGTGGCGGCATAGCCCGTCGTGATACAGATCACATGCGTGGCTAGCCAAAAGTTGGTGTCCAGAACTGCCACCAGCACCTGCATCGTGTCGCCGTCGGCGCCGAACACCAGGCTGGAAAGCAACAGCAGCGCCGCGATGCCGCCGCCGATGCTCAAACCGTCCGGGCTGCGCCGTCGCCAGCTGAGCAGCAAGCCGCAGGCTAGCGCCATGAAGCTGACAAACAGTGTGGATTCATACAAAGTGGTCACGGGCGGCCGTTGCAGGATTGCCATCCGCAATGCGAGTCCGGCACCTTGTGCCAGCAGAGCGCCCGCCATGAGAGTTAGTGTCAGGATAGTACCAATATTTGCAATTCGATCGTTGCCGCGTGCCGCGAGCAGCTGGCTTAACCCCAGGAGGGCCAGCCCGGCCAGCACCAGCCATAGGCTGGCATTGAATGGCTGCCAGCGATTCAACGAAATTTCCCAACCCAAAGAAGCGTGCCGCAACTCTGGTTGCGCCGCGGTGTTCAGCGCTTCGATGCGACGCAAGGCCGCGTCCCAGCTTGGCGCGTCATTCTGCTGCCAGGCGGTCGCTAAGGCTTGCCATGCTGCGAAGAATGGCACTGTTGCCGCCCCGCTAAGGCTCTGGCGCGTTATGTCCCATGGTGAGCGCCACGTGTTGTCGCCGTCCCAGTGCGGCGGCAGCAGCCGTAGCAGCGTATAGTGGTCGCCTACCGCCTCCAGAAGGCTGATCTGGTAGGCCAGTAGCGCCTGCCGCTGCTCTTCGACGCTATAGCTGGCGATGTCAGACTTCTTGGTCGCTACGGTGGCCTGCAGCACCTCCATGATGGCGGGCTTCAGCTTCAGCAGCTGGAGCAATGTCACTGGCGTTTCCGGTTGGAGTTGCAGTTGTTCGCGCACCGATGGATCGAGCGGCATGGTGATGGGCAGCAGCAGTGAGAATGTGCCGATCGTCTGGCGAAATTCGTTGGCGTGGCGGAACAGCGCACGCAAGATGCGCTCATCGCGAGTTTGGTTTTTGGTTTCCGTCGTCTCCAGTTTTTCCAGCAGCTCCTTTTGCCGCATCATGGCGCCGGCAATGTCTTGAAACGGATAGACCTTGCCTGCCGCGTCAGGCAGCCCCAGCCGGTGTCGCGCATCCGCGTCCGGCACGGCAAAGCGTGGCTCCAGCACCGCACGAGCGGGGTTGAACAATGCTTCGGCTAGCCAGTGCAGGGCGGTGTTGTCGCTAGGAGCGGCTTTGCCGGTCACCGCGCGATAATGCAGGCGCGCGAAGCTGTCCAGCGGTTTGAGGCGCCCTTCATGCAGTATGGGTAGGCGGCCGAAAGCATCAAGCTGTTCTGGGGGCACACTGGCCTGTGCGCCGCTGCTGCCCAGCAATACTAACAGCAGGGAGCAGAACCGTGCGAAGCGCCTCATGGCAGTGCTCCTTTGCCAGGACGGCGCCACAAAGATACGAGGTGCAACAGCATTCCCAAGCACAAAGCGGTGATGGCGAGATAAGGAAAGATTTGCCCTTTGTCCTGCACCACAGCCAGCACGGAGCGCGTTTCCTCTGGCAATTCGATAAAAGAGGATTGATAGAGCGTGTAACCGCGATAACGCAGCGGTTCGTTCATGGCGATTGTCGTTGTCCAGCTGGCACCGCCGTCGGTCACAGTGACGTCTGAGCGATAGGCCTTGGCGATGCGGGTGCCCGGATGGTCAAGTTTGTGGAATTTATCCAGCCGCACCGTGAAGGGCAGACGGCGCAGCGCGCGGCGCATAATCAGCTGGTAGCGGTCTTCCCCGATGGTCAAGGTTGCGGCATCGCGCAATCCAGAAAAAGCCAGATAAACGCCGTCTTGTGCCGTATCTACGCCACTCACCGACAGTGTAACACCGGCCAGATTGTCTTCATCTTGGGGCAGCAGTTGGGCGGGTTGCAAACGCATAATCCGCGCGGCATCGCGGCGCTCCGGTGTCGGTTGGCTCAGTTGCTCCGCTGCACAGTGCCGGCAAAGCGCGTCAAGGCGCAGCGTGAACGGCAATCCGGCAATGGTCTGGCGGACTTGCAGGCCGTCAAAATCAAGCTGCACCGCCACGACACCGTTTTTAGTCACCACGAATTCACGCCGATGATAGTCCGTAACCGTATCACTGGCCGTACCGGGAGCGAGTTCCTGAAAACCTTCTTCGCGTTGCGTTAGGCTGATGCCACCACCCAACAGCAGGAGCAGCGCGCTGACATGCGTGATCGTGCTGCCTAGCTTACGCCCGCCCCAGCTTTTTTGCTGCGCCAGCCGTGCCGCCAGGTTGAGCGCGATCAAGCATAGCACCGCAAGTCCGCCAGGCAGCGGCACGAATCCGAGCCA
This sequence comes from uncultured Rhodospirillales bacterium, assembly GCA_964403435.1. Taxonomy (GTDB): domain Bacteria; phylum Pseudomonadota; class Alphaproteobacteria; order UBA9219; family RFNS01; genus JAGOHT01. The sequence continues at coordinate 15,454 of CAYOGS010000003.1, forward strand.
TAGCAAGAAGCTGGAAAAATACGTCCGCTCGGCGACAAACAGGCCTACCTCGCGCTGCGCCACAGTGCCCAGGACCAGGAGCAGCATCAGCCAGGGTAGGGCGTAAAAAAACAGAACGGGACGGCCGAGAAAGCGATAAAGGCGCAGCATGGTTGTTGAAGTTCTAAAGCGCAGGCGCAATAAAGCGAAGGAAAATCAATGGACAGAGTAAGTTGTTGCTCTGGCAGGACAATTTGACGCAGCCCGGATGTGCGCCCCAAACACACAATCAGCGCTGTTGCGAACGCGTTTCGCGGTCACAGCAGATAGTGATGAAAAATTCGTAAATGCACACAAAAAAAGACCGGAAAATGCGCGGAGAGGCAGAAGAGCTTAAGGCGGTATTAAGCAATTTACTGCCATGCTGACATCATGCGGAAAAACCTCGCAAAAGCAGGGTTAATCCGCCGGTGGACGGAGCGGTAGGGCTGGACATGGCAGGGCTTCATTCCTTTCATTTAACCTTCATGGTGATGGCGGCCTTGCTGCTCGTCACCGCCGGATATTTTGACGCGCGGAGTTTCCGCATCCCGAACTGGGTGTGGGCAACGTTGCTCGGTTTGTTTCCGCTGCATGTTCTGTCATCCCCAGTTGAAGTGGAATGGACGCAGCATCTGGGCGTGTTCGGCGTGGTGTTGGCCATTGGGTTTGTTCTCTTCGCGGGCAATTTCGCCGGCGCAGGCGATGTGAAATTGCTGGCGGCCACCGCTCTCTGGGCTGGGCCGCAATATATCGGCGCTTTGCTGGTGGTCACCGCCTTGAGTGGTGGCCTGCTGGCGGTGGGTTTCTCGGTCAATGCCTGGCTCAAGTTGCGGTTGCAGCCCCAGGTAGCCACGGCCGAGGGAGCACTGGACGTGTTGAGCAAGACCCCGATCCCTTATGGCGTGGCGATTGCGTGCGGCGGGATGGTTAGTCTCGGCCTGTCCGCTGCGGCCTTGTTCTGAAGGTGTAGTTCTCTCCCTTCCGGCTTCACTGGAAGGTTTGTTGATGAATGGCCAATGGTTGCCCGCAGCGTCCGCGCTGCGGGATTTGTGCTTTCGGTCGTATGACCAATGACGGAGGGACGAAATGTCGTCGCGCAAACTCTTGATGTTGATTTTGGCGCTCGCCATCGCGGTCGGCGCCATCGTGTTGGCCCGTCAAGCGCTGAAGCCAAAGGTGGATGAGAACGGTCAAGTGGTGGAAGAGCACAAAGGACCGCAGGTGCTGGTTGCCGCGCGTGACCTGGCCCCTGGAACTTTTCTCAAGGAAACAGACATGAAGTGGCAAACTTGGAGCGAAGAGCCGCGCGAGAATATGATTCGCAAAGATCATGGTGGCAACAAAGATGACCTCAATGGTTCGCTGCTGCGCCACGCTGTCAAGATGGGCGAACCGCTCTATGATAACCGAATTTTCAAAACCAGTGAGCAGGGCTTCCTTTCCGCCGCGCTCAGTCCGGGTCTGCGCGCCATCTCCATCAAGGTCACGCCGGTCAGCGGATTGGCTGGACTAGTTTTTCCTGGCGACCACGTAGACGTCATCGTTGCGCACAATGTGCCAGTGCCAGGTCCAGACGGTCAGCAACGCGACAGGCGCGTGAGTGAGACCGTGGTGAGCAACGCTCGTGTGCTGGGACTTGATCAAAAAACGGACGAGAAAGTGTCCGAGCCGAAAGTAGCAGATGTAGCCACTATTGAAGTCTCGCCAAAAGATGCCGAGAAAATCGCGCTCATCGCTGATTGGAACAGCACCATCTCCCTGGTCTTGCGTAGCCTATCCGATAGCGGCGATACCTCGGCGACTACGCACAACGCCACGGCGTCGGAACTCGTGCCGGATGTAACGGCAGGCATCACGCTGGACAAAGCTGAAGCCGCGATGCCGGAAACTGTGAAGCGCCATACCTATACCTGGGACAGCGATGTCAGCAAAGTGTTGCCGCGCCCGGATTCCGCTACCAACGTCTCGCGCCGTGTCCTGGTCATCCGTGGCAAGGACAGCGCCGAGGTTAGCTTCCAGCAATGAGGATTGCTATGAATCATCCATTGTTTCGCCTCCTGACCTTGCTGCTGATGCTCTGCGGTGTGGCGCACGCCGACCGGCCATTTCAAATTGATGTCGATCGCGCTGAAACCATTGAACTG
>CAYOGS010000003.1:17628-21765 GCA_964403435.1 uncultured Rhodospirillales bacterium
TACTCAGGCCGGGCAATGGAGCAGCCCGAATGCCGGGCCGGTGATGGCTGCCGGCGCCGGCGCGCTCGGTCTTCATTGCCAACCCGGACATTGCTGACATTCAGGTGTTGTCGCCCACTACTGTCATGGTGTTCGGCAAGAAGATGGGGCAGACGACGTTGATCGCGGTGGGCGAAGATAACCGCGAATTGGCTAACCGTGCTGTGCAAGTGCATCAAAACATTGATATGCTGCAAAAAGCAATCCAGTCGTTACTGCCCAATGAGTCGATCGCCGTCAGTGGTGTGCCGGACGGTGTTATGCTGACTGGAAAAGTGCGCGACCCGGCAGCGGCTGAAGACGCACGGCGGCTGGCCGCCCGCTTCGTGCCACGCGAAACCGGAGAGGTCATCAACCGGCTCGAGATCCAGGCGTCCAACCAGATCAATCTGCGTGTGCGCGTGGCGGAAGTGTCGCGCTCGGTCAACCGCTATTTCGGTATCAACTGGAACAATGCCTTCAAGCTCAGCGGTTTCGCCTTTGGTCTCGCCAGCGGGGCAGCGCTCAGCACAACGGGTGTTTTCGGCTTGAATACCAACCGTCCCGGTACGCCTACACCTGCCAACACCATCAACTTCGGTACGGAGGGGCGCGGATATGACGTCAATGGCTTTATTGACGCGCTGGCCTCAGACGGTTTGATATCGGTGCTTGCGGAACCGAATCTGACGGCAATGTCCGGCGAGACGGCGTCTTTCCTGGCTGGCGGCGAATATCCCATTCTCGTGCCGCAGAGCAATGGCCAGGTGACGATCGAGTATAAGAATTTTGGTGTCAAACTTTCTTTCACTCCTACGTTGGTCAACAGCCGCCGCATCAATGTCAAGGTGCGGCCGGAGGTCAGCGAATTAAGCAGCGACGGAGCGGTGACGCTGAATAACTTTAATGTGCCGGCTCTGAAAGTACGGCGCGCGGAAACTACGGTGGAGCTGGCCAGCGGTCAAAGCTTTGCCATCGCAGGCATGCTCTCCAATAGCAGCGATCAGAATATTGATAAGTTCCCGATGCTCGGCGATATGCCGATTTTGGGTGAACTGTTCCGCTCCACACGTTTCAAGCGCGGTGAAACGGAACTGGTGATTATCGTTACACCTTATCTGGTGCGCCCCAGCGGCGAGCAGTTGGCCCTGCCGACCGATGGCCTGAGCCTGCCGGATGAGGTGGAACGCGTGATCTTCGCCCAAAATACCAGTAACGATCTGCGCAAAAAACCCGTCTCCGGCACGCCGGTGGCAGTAGAAATTCGCCCCGACCAGGCGACGGCACCGGCCATGGCCAGTGGCTTTATCGTGGAGTAAAAGATGAAACGTTCCGCGCTCTCCTTATCTCTCTTGCTCCTGACCGGCGGCTGTATGACGACGCTGGAACGCGACGCCGTATCACAGAACCCCGATCACCGCATCGTCGTCGCTCCGGAAACGCCTTATGGAGGACGGCTGAAAGCCTATGCGCCGGAATGTCCGTCCTGGGCGAAACATCGCCCCGCGGTGGACGACAACATGCCTTTGCCGCAAACTGGCTGCGCCACACAGCGCAATCTAGCCTTGATGATCGCCGAACCCACCGATCTCGTGGCGCCGGAGCCGCCAAGTTCAGCTGATGGCCAGCGCGAAGCCGCCGCTAAGCAGCGTTACCATGAAGGCAAGGTTTCCGGCCTCTATGACCCCAACAATCCACCAGCTGCCAAAGAATAGCCGATGTCCCGCTCCGCCGATGACGTAATTCTGCACGCTGAATTCATGGCCTTTGCCATGGATGAAGGTACCTGCGATGTGCTGCGCGGCTGGGTAGAGCGCCAGGGCTGGCCGCAGGCCACTGTGCAGATGGGCGGCGCCGATCTGTTTTGCGACATGTTGGAGAAGGCTGCGCCGCCCCGGCTCGTCGTTATTGATTTGGATGGGCAGACCGGGCTGGTAGAGACCTGCGGGCGTGTTGTCAATTTGGCCGGTGCGAATTGCCGCATCATCGCCATCGGCAGTGTCAACGATATCGGCCTGTATCGCCAGCTGGTCGCTACCGGCATCATGGATTATCTCGTCAAGCCACTCTATCACGAACTGCTGGATCAAGCCTTGCGCCAGAGTCAGGAGCGCGCCCAAAATAAGTCCACTGCCGGCGAGACGGATCTGCGTTCCTCCAAGCTCATTTATGTTATTGGAGCACGCGGCGGCGTTGGCGCCACCACGCTCGCCGTCAATCTTGCTTGGCAACTGGCCAACGAAGAAAAACTGCAGACAGCACTGATCGACCTAGATTTGCAATTCGGCAACGGCGCCTTGGCGCTAGACGTTGAGCCTAGCCGCGGCCTGCGTGATATCGTCAGCTCACCAACACGCGTGGATAGTCTGATGGTTGCTAGCGCCATGATTGCGAGCGGTAGCAAACTATCAGTGTTGAGCGCAGAGGAATCCGTAGAAGAACCGGTGCAGATGGACGCCGGCGCTGTGCAAGCGGTGATGGAGGAGATGCGCGAGAACTTCGATTATGTGATCGTGGATGTGCCGCGGCATCTGGTAGCGACCCAGCGTCGGCTGATGGCGGAAGCGAGTGCGGTCATCATCGTTACTGAACAGTCTTTGGTCGGCATCCGCGATACGTTGCGGCTCAAAATGGCGCTCAAAAGCATAGATCCCACATTGCCGCTCCTGGTCGTGGCGGCGCGCCATGGCAAAGACCGTCCTACGCATATTGACACCGATACCTTTGAGAAAAAGACGCAGGGCAAGATAGATTTCACTGTGCCAGAAGAGAACAAGCAGGCCGTTGAGGCAGCAAATCTCGGCAAGACGATTACCGCCCTGTCTCCTTCCGGCGCCAGCGCTAAAGCCTTCCGCGCCATATTACACCATCTCATCGGTAAGCAGGCGGAACCCAAGAAGAAGGGTGGGTGGTTTGGCGCCAAGAGCGACAAGGGCGACATTGCCAAGGATAAAAAATGACGCCCCCGGACGACAGTGCTCGGATTGACACATCGATCCGCGGCCTGCGTGAGCGGCTGCTGCCGCAATTGCGTGAGCGGATCCCGTCCGACAAGGCCGGCAGCATGTCGCGTGCCGAGATCGCACAGATTGCGCGCGATGTTTGTACCCAGTTCATGGCGCAACGCGAGCTGGCTTTGAACGCGCTGGATCAGCGTGATCTGATTACTGCTCTGATTAACGGCTTTCTGGCAACAGCCGGCGGCGGTGCCGCCGCTGCCACCGTGAACCGACTAGACAGTTCGATAGCGCCGCCGCGTGGTGCGCCACCGGTCTCAGTTGGGCAAGCGCCGCCGACTGAGATGGCGCGCAGCATTGTGCCATCAAATTCGGTAGATCAGGCTAAACTGCGGCTGCAGCCTATCTTGCTGGAACGCATTGATACTTCGGCTGCAGCTAAGATGGACAAGGCGCAGCTGACTCATGACGTGACTGAACTCGTCAAGGATTTGTTAAACGAAACACGTATCCAACTCAATGCTGTTGAGCGCCAGGAGCTCGTGGCGCGCCTGTTGGACGATATGCTGGGGCTAGGGCCAATCGAGCCGCTGTTGGCCGATGAGGCAATTTCCGAGATTATGGTCAATGGCCCCAAGCACGTCTATGTCGAGCAGCGCGGAAAGCTGACCCTCACCGGCGTGCAGTTCCGCGACAACGCACATGTGCAGGCGGTGGCCACGCGCATTGTCACTGCCATCGGTCGCCGCATTGATGAAACTACGCCACTTTGTGATGCGCGTTTGATGGACGGTAGTCGCGTCAACATCATTATTCCGCCCTTGGCGATTGACGGTCCCACCATCACCATACGAAAATTTTCTAAAAAGAAAATCACGCTCGATACCATGATGAAGTTCAACAGCATCTCCCCGCAAATGGCCTCGGTGTTGCAAATCGCCGGGCGGGCGCGCTGCAATATCATTATTTCCGGGGGCACAGGCTCCGGCAAGACCACGCTGCTCAACGCGCTATCGCAAATGATCGATCACGGCGAACGCATTGTCACCATTGAAGACGCGGCGGAACTGCAGCTGCAGCAGCCGCATGTGGTGCGCCTCGAGACGCGACCAGCTAATCTGGAAGGCCATGGCGAGATTACCATGCGTGATCTGCTCAAGAA
>CAYOGS010000004.1:0-9204 GCA_964403435.1 uncultured Rhodospirillales bacterium
CACTGTGGGTGAAGCTGCTTCCGCTCGTCGCGGCGCTAAGCGGCATTGTTCTTGCTTATGTGTTTTATCTGTGGATTCCCGGACTGCCAGCCAAAGTGGCCGGCGCAGCGGGGGGGCTGTATCGGTTGTTCTTCAATAAATACTATATTGACGAGCTGTATGACTTCCTCTTCGTCCGTAACGCCTCACGTCTTGGCCGCTTGTTCTGGAAAACCGGCGATGATGGCATTATTGACCGGTTTGGTCCCAACGGTGTGGCTAGCGTGGCGCGACTGGTGGCAACGCGCGCCGCCGCTCTGCAGACCGGCTATGTCTATCACTATGCTTTCGTGATGGTGACAGCAGTTGCCGCGCTCATCGCACTCTTCTGGGTGAGGAGGTAGGCGATGTGCGGAACCACAATATCAATGTACAACCCTAGTGACCCTACAGTCGATTTCACTGTAAGGTGGAGTGCGGCAAACACCTTCCAAGTTTTTGGTGCAATGCTAGCAATCGGATTCGGATCTATGGCCTGGCAGGCCATATGTAATTTCCGTAGTAATATAGGTGCATCCGTCTATCTAAGTATTTGGTGGTTTTTGGTGTCAGCGGTTTTATCGCTAATTACCATAATTTGCACCTTTGTAGCGGTGGCTGCGCCGCTACTTGTAAGATGCTAATCAAGATGATCAAGGCAACACCATGACCTGGCCAATCCTTTCCGTCACCACCTTCTTACCGCTGCTGGGCGCGCTCGCCATTTTGCTGTTCGCTCGCAGCCAGAACGAACGGGATGCGCGCGCGGCGCAGATCATCGCCATGCTTACCAGCGGCGTGACTTTTGCCGTTTCGCTGTTACTGCTGCGCGATTTCGATGCACAGAACACTGACATGCAGTTCGTGGAACGGGTGGAATGGTTGCCGCAGCTGGGCATCAGTTATTTTCGCGGCATAGATGGCATTTCAATTTGGTTTGTACTGATTTCAACCTTCCTCACACCCATTTGCATACTTTCTGCCTTCAGCGGCATCACCAAACGTGTTCCGGAATTCATGATCGCCATGCTGGCGCTGGAAACCATGATGATTGGTATGTTCACTGCGCTCGATCTGGTGCTGTTCTATGTGTTTTTCGAGGGCGTGCTGATTCCCATGTTCCTCATCGTCGGCGTGTGGGGCGGCCAAGGGAAGATTTATGCCGCGTATAAATTCTTCCTCTACACCTTTACCGGATCAGTTTTAATGCTGGCGGCCATCATCGCCATGGTGCTCTATGCCGGCACGGCGGATATGACCGCTATAATCGCCCAGGGTTTTCCGCTGGAGACAGCCAAATGGTTGTGGCTGGCCTGCTTCGCCGGTTTTGCGGTTAAGACTCCCATGTGGCCGTTTCATACCTGGCTGCCCTATGCGCATGTGGAGGCACCGACTGCCGGCTCTGTCATTCTCGCCGGTGTGCTTCTGAAAATGGGCGGTTACGGCCTCATTCGCCTGAACTTGCAAATGCTGCCGGAAGCCAGCGCGCACTTTGCACCGCTGGTTCTCGCGCTCAGTATCATCGCCATCATCTACACTTCGCTGGTAGCGCTGGTGCAGAGTGATATTAAGAAATTGATCGCCTATTCCTCTGTCGCGCATATGGGCTACGTGACGCTCGGCATCTTTGTGGGCAACCCGCAAGGGCTGGAAGGCGCCATGTATGTTATGCTGTCGCACACACTGGTGTCCGGCGCATTGTTCTTGTGCGTGGGCGTGATCTATGACCGGCTGCATACGCGAGAGATCGCGCGCTATGGCGGGCTGGCCAATACTATGCCGAAATACGCCGCGATGTTCATGGTCTTTACCATGGCTAGCGTTGGCCTACCGGGAACGAGCGGCTTCGTCGGTGAATTCTTGAGCATGCAGGGCGCTTTCTTGTTCGACGGCCGCGTGGCAGCGCTCGCGGCGTTGGGCACGGTGCTGGGTGCTGCCTATATGCTCTGGCTCTACCGGCGCGTCTTCTATGGCCCCTCCATCAATGCTGACGCGGCGGCAATGCCGGATTTGTCAACGCGGGAGCTGGCGATGTTCTTGCCCATTGTGGCGCTGATTGTGTGGATGGGTGTGTATCCCGCTAGTGTAAAGAACGTGATGGCGCCGACAGTGGCGCAGGTGGCGGCCGCAACGCAAGCCAAGGCAGGACGGTGACGCCATGAAGGATACAATCGAATTGGTGTTCGTGGCGCCCGAGTTGTTTCTTACGCTTTTTACCGTGCTGCTGTTGCTGGCTGGACTGTTCATGCGGCCGAGCTGGGGCGGTATCATCCACGCGCTCGCCATCGTCGGACTGGGCACCACCATTTACCTGTTGGGCGACCTGGATAACAAATGGAACCTGGCCTTCAACGACATGTTTGTGGATGACGCCTTTTCGCATGTCACGAAGGTACTGCTCTTGCTGGCAGCGGCGGGGTCTTTGCTGATTTCCCGCCCTTACCAAAAAAACCACGGCATCGCACAGTTCGAATACCCGGTCCTCATTCTGCTGGCTACCCTCGGGATGATGCTCATGGTCTCGGCACATAATCTCCTTTCGCTCTATGTCGCGCTAGAATTACAAAGCCTGGCGCTTTATGTGCTGGCAGCTTTGCGACGGGATGATTTGCGGGCCAGCGAAGCGGGCATGAAATATTTCGTGCTGGGCGCCCTTGCCTCAGGCATCCTGCTGTTTGGTATGTCCTTGTTCTATGGCATGACCGGCACCACGGACTTCACAGCGCTGCAACTATATTTCACAAATAACCGCGTGACCGGCGAAGCCTATGTGGCGCTCATTTTCGTCATGGCGGCACTGGCCTTCAAGGTGTCGGCCGCCCCGTTTCATATGTGGACACCGGATGTCTATGAAGGAGCGCCAACTACGGTCACTGCCTTCTTTGCCGCTGCGCCGAAAGTGGCGGCTCTGGCACTGTTCACCCGCGTGCTGTATCAGCCACTGCACGGACTAGGCGCAGAATGGCAGCAGGTTCTGACTTTCCTGGCCATCGTCTCCATGTTCGTCGGTGGCTTCGCTGCCATCATGCAAAAGAACCTTAAGCGCCTGCTGGCCTACAGCTCCATCTCCCATGTCGGTTATGCCCTGGTCGGTATCGCGGCCGGCACGGCGGCCGGCGCGCAGGCCTTGCTGGTCTATCTCGCGATTTACCTCCTGAACACGCTCGGCGTGTTTGCGGTAGTCCTGGCCTTACGACGTGGCGGTGTAATGGTGGAGAATGTCAGCGAACTCGCCGGATTGTCACGGCAGCGACCGCTCTTGGCTTTTGCGCTTACACTTTTGCTGTTTTCGCTGGCAGGGGTGCCGCCGCTAGCCGGATTCTATGGCAAGCTTTATGTGTTCACCGCCGCCTGGCAGGCCGGACTGTATCCGCTGGTCGTTATCGGCTTGCTCACCAGCGCGGTGGCTGCATTCTATTATCTGAAACTTATCGTACTGATGTATTTCGACGACAAGACCGAGGCTACCATTGACCCGGTGCCGGAATATCGGCTGCGTTCGGTTATGGCAGTTTCCGTGGCCGGCATGCTCGGCTTCGCACTTATCCCCGGCTGGGTGACGGAGAGTGCGCATATGGCGGCTGCGGCGCTGTTCAATAATCTCTGACGGCATGGGAACAACGGCCACCGCTTTTCAGGTCCAACATTTGGGCAGCACCGTCAGCACGATGGACGAAGTGCGGCAGGCTGCACTGGCTGGGGCTGACGACGGCCTGGTCATTTACGCTGATGAACAGACCGGCGGCCGCGGCCGCCGCGGTCGTAGCTGGGCTTCACCCGCCGGCAATCTGTATGCTTCGCTGCTGTTGCGCCCAGTATTGCCGCAGGCGGAGTTAGGATTGTTCAGCTTCGCTACGGCGTTGGGGCTGGCGCAATCCCTTCCAGCATCACTGGCGCCGGAGCGTGTGAAGCTGAAATGGCCGAATGACGTGCTGGCGGATGGCGCTAAGCTGGCCGGCATATTGCTCGAATCCGTCAATACGCCGCGTGGATTGGCGCTGATTATCGGTATCGGTGTCAATTTGGCGTCATATCCCGCCAATATGCCCTATCCCGTCACCTCACTAGCGCAGATTGGGTATAGCGGAGCGGAAATTAGCCCGACACTGCGGCTGGAGCGGCTGTTGCCGGCGCTCGACCAGCAGCGCCAAGCCTTGGAGAAGGGGGATTTCCCCAGTGTGCGCACCGCCTGGCTGGCGCAGGCCGCCAATCTGGGTTCGGAAATCGTCGTGCGTTTACCAAGCAGCGAAATGACCGGTCATTTCATGGGGATAGACGAAAAGGGGCATTTGCTCTTGCGGCGGCCAACGGGTATCCTGCAAAAAATAGCGTCGGGCGAGGTTTTTGCCCCATTTTCCGGCGAGGGATGAATGCTGCTGGCGATTGATGCAGGCAACACAAATATCGTGTTTTCAATATTTTCCGGCCCCGAATTGGCTGGCAGCTGGCGTGTGGCGACACGCGCCGACCGCACGGCGGACGAATATGCCGTCTTCCTGTTGCAGATGTTTGAAATCAAGGGCGTGAACCGTGACAAGCTCGAAGCGGCCATCATTTCCAGCGTGGTGCCGGACGCCAATAGCGCGTTGCAGCGCCTGTGCGAAAATCATCTCGGCATCAAACCTTGGTTCGTTGGCGATCCCGCGCTTGATCTTGGCCTCCGTATTCTCATTGATCGCCCTGAGGAGTTAGGCGCTGACCGCATCGTGAACGCCATTGCCGCGCGCGCGATCTGCAAACCCCCGTTGTTGGTGATCGATTTCGGCACAGCGACCACAGTGGATTATGTGAATGCGGACGGTGATTATGCCGGTGGCGTCATCGCGCCCGGACCCAACCTTTCCCTGCAGGCGTTGCATATGGCAGCGGCCAAATTGCCACGCGTCGCGGTGGCGGCGCCAGCGAAGGTGATCGCTACCAACACGGTTGATGCGATGCAGGCCGGTATTTTTTACGGCTATATCGGGATGGTGGAAGGGTTGATTGCCCGTATTCGCCAGGAATCCGGCCATCTAAATATGCCGGTGCTGGCGACGGGCGGCCTGGCCGGACTCTTCGCCACCGCGACACCCGTTTTTAACTTGCACGACACCGAGCTGACTTTGCGCGGTCTGAAACTAATTTTTGACCGCAACCACCACAAGGTTCTTCCCTGATGAGTAAATCCAAAAAAGACCAATACCGCCCGGCGGACGACGCCCTGTGGTTTCTGCCACTTGGCGGTTCTGGCGAGATTGGGATGAACCTCAATCTCTATGGCACCAAAGGCAAATGGCTGATGGTTGATTGCGGCGTGACCTTCGGGGATGAAACGACGCCCGGTATCGAAGTTATCATGCCGGATATCAGCTTTATTGCCGAGCGTAAGCATGATTTGGTGGCGATTTTGATCACACATGGCCACGAAGACCATATCGGTGCGCTCGAATATTTATGGAACCAGCTCCAGGTCCCCATTTACGCCACCCCATTCACGGCGCGGCTCATTCGCGCCAAGATGGCGGATCATCGTGGATTGAGTAAAGTACGGGTCATCGAGTTGCCCTTGAGCGGCAAATTCAGCCTCGGACCATTCAATGCTGAACTGATCACCGTCACACACTCCATCCCCGAATCCAACATGCTGCTGTTAGCGACTGATTGCGGCACCATATTGCATACCGGCGATTGGAAGCTCGATCCCAAACCGATTATCGGTGACTTGACTGACGAAAAACGGCTCCAGCAACTCGGCGACGGCCAGGTGCTGGCGCTGATCGGCGATTCAACCAATGCCACCGTGCCTGGCCACACGCATTCAGAAGCAGATGTAGAGAAAGGGCTGCGCCAAGCTTTTTCTGGCTTGCGTAACCGTATCGTGGTCACACTGTTTTCAAGCAATATCGCCCGTATTAAAAGTATAGCCGTAGCCGCGCGCGCGAGCCGACGCGAAGTGGCGCTGGTCGGAAGGTCGCTATGGCGCAATGCTGAAATTGCGGAAGCTTGCGGTTATCTGCCAGAGTTCAACAGCTTTCTGGAACCAGCTGATGCCGCGCTCGTGCCGCGCGATAAGGTGCTCTATATCTGCACTGGTAGCCAGGGCGAACAGCGCTCGGCGCTGTCGCGGCTCGCCGCCGGCGAGCATCAAGAGCTGGTCCTGGAAGAAGGCGACAATGTCGTCTATTCCTCTCGGAATATACCCGGTAACGAAAAAGCAATCGGTAAAATACAGAATATGCTCATCGAAATGGGTATTAAGGTCATGACCCAAGAGCAGACGCCGCACATCATTCACGCTTCCGGGCATGCGGCCCAGGAAGAGCTGCAGCAACTTTACCGTTGGGTGAAGCCAAAAATCGCCGTGCCCGTACACGGAGAATTCCGCCATCAAACCGAGCACATTCGATTGGCTAAAGAATGTGGCGTGCCACATACGCTGCTACCTGCCAATGGTCAGATCATTAAGCTGGATGATCAGGGCGCTGCCGTCGTCGGTGAGGTGCCTGTCGGGCAATGGGGGCTGGATGGCAAGACGTTGCGGCCGATGGGGCAGGGAGCGGTCAAGGATCGTCAGAAAATTGGATATAGTGGCGCCGCAGTTGTGACCATTGTCATCAATCGTGGTGGCTCGTTGCTCAAAGAACCGCAGATTGCGCTCATCGGCGTGGCTGACAGCCATGAACTCGAAGGGATCACGCGACAGGCGAGTGCGATGATCGCCGACGCGGTGGAAACCATGCCGAAATCCGCGCGTGTCAATGACGAACAGGTGAGCAAGGTTGCTGGCCAGGCGCTGCGCCGCTGCCTGAACGAATTGCACGGCAAGAAGCCTCACACCGAAATTCACGTTGTTCGGGTCTAGGCCACAGAACAGGGATAACGGCTTTGAATCATACGGATATCTTCGCGATCATTGCCATTATCATCGGTACGATTGCGTTGTGGCCGTATTATATCGGTATCTATCGCCATACGGTGAAGCCGCACGCCTTCACTTGGCTGACTTGGAGCCTCGTAAATGGCATCGTCACCGCCGTGCAATTTGCAGAAAAAGGTGGCGTCGGGGCCTGGACTTCGGCGATCGGCACGTTGCAGATTGCGGCTGTTGCGGTCCTGGCGGTTTCTGGTTATGGCACGCGCAACATCACACGCGGCGATACCCTGTGTTTCGCGCTGGCCTTGTTGGCCATTCCCTTGTGGTATTATACCAAAAACCCGCTGTGGTCCGTCGTGCTGGTTTGCTTTATTGACGGCATGGCGTTCTACCCAACATTTCGCAAATCATGGTTGCTGCCGTATCAGGAAAAGATCTTTACCTACGCTATCGGCAATTTGCGCTTCATTTTCACGATACTGGCCCTGGAATCCATAACTTGGGCGTCAATACTCTTCCCGATCTGGGTCATTGCACTCGACACGGTCTTCATTGCTATGCTGTTGTGGCGGCGACGCTTGCTGCCCGCGTCGCAAGGTCCGACATGAACATCGTTTCCGGTATTACCTTGTTTGTCATCATCTGGTGGGTGGTATTCTTCTGCACCCTGCCGCTGGGCATTCAGCAGGAGGACAATCGTTCTGAAGGCGCGATGCCAGGGGCTCCGGCCAACCCCAACCTCAAGCGTAAGGCGGTCTGGACTTTTTGCATTAGCATCATCATCTGGCTGATGATTTATGCCGCTGTTAAGGCAGATTTATACAGCTTTAGACGTTAGGCCCTTGCACTTACGGCATAGCGGCGATCAGCGGTTGAGCTTGCGGCGCGCTGAAGACGCGGTCAATGAGAATGCTCTGCGGTGTCGCCGCTTCCCCATAGAGTGACTTGTTCCAGCTGTCACGTTGCTCAATCCATGAGCCATCCAGAGAGATACCCGCATAGAGTCCGGCGGCTTTAGCGAATGTGTACATATCGGAGTTGATGCCAACACCGGTGGCGGCATTATAACCCTTACCCAACTCGCCGACGGCAAAACTCGCGTCCGCTCCGAGGGTTGCGCTCCGGTTGATGACGGCGTTCATGCCGCGTTCCGTCATGATGACGATGATAATTTCTTGGTCTTGCACCCCGGCTTGTAGCCCCCAATTACCACCGCCGAGCGTATAGAAGGCCGGGTTGCTCCAGCCCCCACCATTCGGGTCGCGCACCAACAGTACGCCATTCCCGGTGCGAGCGCCCCAAATAAACCCGGCTTTGAGCATACTCGGAATAATGAGGACGCCCCGCGCCCTGTTGGTCATATCGAGGAGCGAGGCATAGTTGGGGTCAGAATACAGGCTCTTAGCGGTGGAGGCAGCCGCGTCAATTAACTGCTCCGGTTCGCTGCGAACATCGCTGCCGCTGCGACAGGCAGCCAAACTGCAAACAAGAGCACCGACAAGCAGCAGCGAGCGAATCAATTTCATATGAGCCTCCTATGATACGGATTCGATAAGCTGCATGTCCGGGCTTGTCAATTGCCAGGCGGCGATACGGACTATTCCGCCAACGTCTGCGCGGCGGACAGAGCGCAGATGACGGCAAGGTCACTGAGTTGCTGCAAGCCGCCCAAGAGTGCGCCGTTGTAATAGCCGCGCATGGTGCGTGACGCAAAAAATATCACGGCCACGGCGACCAGACTGCTGACCAGCATCGCCAGTGGCGCGCCAGCGGTCATGACCGCCAGCATGGTCACGGCACCAAGTCCTAGGGAAATGAGGACACGAATCGGTTGTGGCTGGCCAAAGTGATCGGCTACCGGATCGCCTGACAGTGGCCGCAACCATCCCGCTGCCACTGAAATGAGGGCGTGCGACCAGGCGCCACTAACGATAAGCGCCGCCAACACCAATTCAACACTGTCTAGGCTGGCGATGGTGTTCACGCGGAGCACGATGATGAAGATTAGAGTGATCGTGCCATAGCGTACCGCGCGTTCCTCCTTCAACCAACCAATTCGCCGACTGCGGTCTCCCAGTTCACCATATTGATTTGCGAGCGTGGCCAGTTGCTCTTCATGTAAACCGCGGGTTAGCCACATCATGCCTAGAACGGCCAGGCACGATGTGACTGTTGGAGGCAAGTGCAACAGTGCGATGCCAATGCCGTCAATCAAGCCACCAAAGGCGCCGATGAGCGCGCCGATTAAAGGGAACCAAGCCAAAGAACCGCCGATCTGTGCGCGATCTGGTAGGCCGGAGAGTGGAATGCGCAGTCGCGTCAGATATTTCGCG
>CAYOGS010000004.1:9214-11621 GCA_964403435.1 uncultured Rhodospirillales bacterium
GCTGTTGATCAGGCGTTGGTTGCGGATCGGGGGGTGGCGATTGGGTCTCTGACATCGTCCTCAGCTTTCCTTTCCGTCAAACTAACTGATGACGCGGCAAAAGGCCAGCCGTCGTGCGCGAGGATTAAATTCCTAGGCGTAGGGTAACCGGCTCACACTATGCTTGTTTCGCAGGCGTATTTTATTGTGGATAAGCCGCTCCTCGCGTTGGGTCTGGCTTGTTATCTTTGTCCACACCGTCGCATCATACAGACACAGACTCGTGTGCTGTCAGGGAGAGTATCTTGCGGATTCAACGATTTTATACCGTCCATGGCGAGGACGCCTACGCCCGCGTTCAGTTCAGAACGGTTGACGTCTCCCAAGCCGACGCCAATGGTGAAGCGGGGGCAGATGAGATTATCGTCCCCGCTGCATGGTCGCATATAGCCGCCCAGGCCTGGTATGATCATGGCTGTTATCGTGGAACCGTTCCGGAACAGACACTTCCGGTGGTCGAGGCCAAGACGCCGGAATGGCTCCTACGCCGGGAAGCGCCGGCAGGACAACCGCCGCACGCGGTCATTGAAACGGATTGCCGCCAGGTCTTTAACCGCGTGGCTGGCGGTTTGACTTATTGCGGATGGAAAAATGGTTACTTCACCGCAGCTGAAGACGCGCAGACTTTTTACGACGAATTACGCTATCTACTCGCCAATGGGATGATAGCACTGCCCAGTAGCGTTCTGCAGCAGGCAGGCTTGATTTGGGCGTATGGCATCACAACGACATCCGGGAATGCCTTTGGGTTGGAGCGCGGTCATCGCCCGCGTCGTGCCGCACAAACAATGCCAAATTTAGTGCGACAGACAGACCCTCACGCTAATCCGCAATTTTTTCAGCCCGATGAACCGCGTTTTGCCGCGTGGCTCGAAGGCAAACGGGATCAGGTTACTGCCGAGTTGGCATTGCGTTGGGGCAGTCTGGCCTTACAGGAGCAATTGGACGGCATTTATAACGCCGCCAGCAGCGGTTTGTCGGCTGCGGCTGTGGACAAAGCACGGCGTCTTGGCGTGCCAGATGTGCTGATATCGCCAGTGCTCGAACGCGCTAAACGGCAAGCCGGACGCTTGGATATCGAGCTGCAACCCTCAGAAGCTGGAACTAGGCGTATCCAAGACCACCTGCTCGTCAGCCGGTTGCCGGACGATCCAGAACTTTATCAAGCATTGTGGAGTTATAACGCGCCCGGCATGCTCTTCGTTCAAACATGGCAGGATTGGGATTATGAGGCTGGTGCTGACACGACCGCAGCTGATAGTGCGCTGCGCGCTTATCGGCGCGGTACGGAAGCTAGCCGCGGCAACCTGAATCTTTTTGCCTTCCTGTCTGAGCATCATACCGGGAGGGCTTTCGACACCATCGGACTGACCCATGCGACCAAGGTATTGATCCTGGCGCTTGATTTGGTGCTGCAAGCTTCGGGTTACCCCGACGAGGGCAGTGCGCAGCGCAGTCAGCTCACACGGCCGCTGGCTCTGGGCTACCATAATCTGGCACCTTGCCTGTTGGCATTAGGACATGCCTATGACTCAGATAGTGGACGCGCGTTGGCCGCTGCCGTCGCGGCGTGCATTAGTGGTAGTGCCACGGTCATGTCAGCTGAATTGTCACAGCAGCTAGGTGCTGCTGGTGATTATGAGCGGCAACGAAAAGGTGTGCTGCGGGTCTTGCGTAACCGCCGCCGTGCTGTTTATGGGGAGACGCAGGATTATGAGGTGCAGGCGCGGCTGCCGGCCAGCATCACTCTCGAGCACTGTCCTGACCTGGTGCTGCTGGCTGCGGCTCGACGTGCCTGGGATAACGCGTTGGCCCTGGTGCAAATAGCGGGGATCCGTAATCTGCAATTGACGGCCCTCGATACGGATAGTGCACGGCAAAGCCTGTTAGATGCGGCGACTGTGGGTCTGAACCCGTTGCCGGCTTTAACGCTGGATCGCCAGGAGTACGACGAGCATTTTATGTTGCAGACGGTTCCAGGTCTTGGCGCCGCCCTTGAAACATTGGGCTATAATGAAGCGGAACAGAATATGATCCGCGGCCAGCTCATCGGCACGCGCACTTTACGAGGTGCGCCCTACATTAATCATGAAACCTTGAAGGCTCGTGGCTTGACTGAGGTCATGCTGCAGCGGGCAGAGGGGGCGCTGGCTTCGTCCAGTTCACTTTATCATGTGGTGCATCCTTGGGTGCTTGGCGTGGCCCATTGCGCCGAGCAACTTGGGCTGTCGCCGGCAGAGTTGGATGACCCACATTTCAATCTCTTGCAGAAACTTGGTTATGCTACGGCTGAAATCGTGGCAGCGCAGGCCTATGCTTGCGGCGGCATTCCGGCCGAACAACTTATCGGGATTCACACCCGGCACCG
>CAYOGS010000004.1:11631-17726 GCA_964403435.1 uncultured Rhodospirillales bacterium
AAGCAATACTGAAGATGGCGGGAGCGGTTCAACCGTTTGTCTGTGGTGATGTGGGGATTGTGGTGCCCTTGCCGGTCCGTAGCGAAACGGACGATGTCGTGGCACTCACGCAGCTGGCGCAAGATTGTGGCTGCAAATCTTTCGCCATTAAGCGCGCCACGGAGCAGCCTTGGTCACGGCCCCTCCAGGCGACAATTACCCGCAATGTCATGCGTCAAGTCGAGACTACGGTCGGTTCGAACGGGCGGCTGACGCGGAATAAACCTGTCCGGGTTAGCGAGGGATTGCCGCGTGCGGGAGTGCCCGCTTATCGGCCGGCCGCCGGTGAGCCCGTGGCTGTGGCGCGGCTCAAAGTACGGATCAGCGCAGGCGAGACGGTCGTACCAGAAGCCGTCAATTAACCTTTGCCTCGTTATGCTGGACGACAAGGCTTTGAAGGCATTGAATCAACATGTAAATTCGCGATAGAATGGCCGCTAGTGAATCGGGGGAGAATTATGAACCATCTGCGCATGTTTGTTTTGGCCACGGCTTTGGTTTGGTGCGGTTTGTCTGCACCAGCCGGTGCGATAACGCCGGACGAGGCCGCGGCTCTGCCAGATCGCGTGCTGGGCAAGGCCGATGCACCCGTGAGTATCATCGAATATGCATCTCTGACTTGCAGCCATTGCGCGCAGTTTCATGAAGAAACTTTCCCGCAACTTAAGGAAAGATATATCGATACCGGCAAGGTCAAACTCATTATGCGCGATTATCCTAATAGTCCGCCGGCCTTGCGCGCCGCCGCCATCGCACGCTGTATGCCTGAATCAAGCTATTTCGCTTATATGAGTACATTGTTTAAGGGCCAGAAGGATTGGGCCCACAGCGACGATCCGGTCAAGTCTCTTTTGCAATATGCTAAGCTGGGAGGCTTGAGCAGTGAGGATGCCGAAGCCTGCGCAAACAGCAATAAGCTGATGGATGCCATCACCGCCAATATGCTGAAAGCCGACCAATATTATATGGTGGCGGTCACCCCGACCTTCGTTTTTAATGAAGGCAAAGACAAGATTGCCGGTGCTGTGCCTTTTGAACAATTCGCTGTCAAAATAGAAGCTCTGTTGGCGGCGGCGGCGAAAGCTGAACCACCCAAGGGAACTGAGACCGTGACGTCGCCGGCCAAGCCTGAACAGAAGCCCACCAATTCAGTCAAACCCTAAGGGCGCGATGCTACATTTTACTAAATTAAAGCTGCAGGGCTTCAAATCTTTTGTTGATAAGACAGAGCTGCTGATCAATCCAGGCATGACAGGGATCATCGGTCCTAATGGCTGTGGTAAATCCAACCTGGTCGAGGCTCTGCGCTGGGTGATGGGTGAGACGTCGGCCAAACGCATGCGCGGTAACGCGATGGACGACGTCATCTTCGGCGGCACGACCTTGCGGCCGGCGCGCAATGTCGCCGAAGTGGTGCTGATGTTGGACAATAGTGGCCGCAGCGCAACAGCAGAATTCAATCAGGATGAGACACTTGAAATCGTGCGACAGATCGAGCGTGAAGGCGGATCTGACTACCGGGTGAACGGCCGGCCGGTGCGGCAGCGTGATGTGCAGCTGTTGTTCGCCGACTTAGCCTCAGGTGCGCATTCAACCAGTATGGTCGGGCAAGGCCAGATAGACGCCTTGATTCGCGCCAAGCCGCAAGATCGACGGCAGATTTTGGAAGAAGCCTCCGGCACGGCTGGGCTCCATGCCCGTCGGCATGAGGCTGAGCTAAAGCTCAAAGGAGCCGAGCAAAATCTCAACCGCTTGGACGATGTTTTGAACGCGCTGGATACACAGTTGCGCTCTCTGAAGAACCAGGTGCGGCAAGCGTCGCGTTATCGCAATCTGGCAGAGCATATCCGTCGTACGGAAGCAGCCTTGTTTCATTTGCGTTGGCTTGCAGCGCAACAGCAAGCGGAAGCTAGCCAATTGGCGTTTGCGGCGAGTGACGCTCAGGTTATCGCTTTGCTTGCAACTGTTACGCGGCTGACTACCCAGCGCACAGAAGATGCGGCGGCCTTACCAGCCCTACGTCAGTCGGAGAGCGTCGCCGCTGCCGTCGTGCAGCGGCTGGTCATTGCGCGCGAGCAGATTGAAGCAGAAGAGCGCCGTTTCGTTCACGAAACTACGCAGATCAAACAACGCCATGAACAGGCGCGAGCCGATAAAGCCCGTGAAGAAGGCTTGCAACGCGATGCGGTTGTGGCAATCGAACGACTGAGCCATGAACAGCAAGAGCTGCAATCTCGGCACTTGGCTTTAACAGAGGGAATGCCAGTTTTGCAGGGTGATGTTGCGGCTATCACGGCGACAGTCACCGCTTTGGAAGCAGCTCTTGAAGAACGGACACAGCATTGTGCTGCAATTCAAGCACGGCAAGGAGCCTTGCAGCGCAGTAGTGTAGATTTGGCGCAACGGCGTGCACTGCTGCAGGAGCGTAATACGGAGTTCAGCGCCCAGCAGACTAAATTGTTGGCCGAATTGGCAGCTCGACCCGATTTAGTTCTGGCACAGGCGATGATTCAAGCTTGTGAGCAAGATGTCGCGCGACGGCAGGATGGCGTGGCTCAGGCTGAATCCAGTCAGAAGGAAGCTGAGCAAGAGCGCGCAGCGGCGCGCGAGGCTGCGAAAAAGCAAGAGCTGACTGTGACTAAGTTGCGTGCCGAGTCTGAAACCATCGCCGCATTATTGCATAATGTGGCACCAGGTGGCGAGCAGGTCATTGACCGGCTCCAGGTCGCGCCCGGGCTGGAGACAGCCTTAGCTGTGGCCTTGGGCGAGGCTCTGATGGCGCCCGTTGATGAGACGGCGGCGGCGCATTGGCGAGTCTTGCCGCTATATCAGACGATGCCGTCTTTACCGGACGGCTGCACTGCTTTGCACGATATGGTACAGGCGCCGCCCGCCTTGCAGCGCGCCTTGCGGCAAGTTGGTTTCGTCGTAGACGATGCCGAGGGCAAGCGATTGCAGGAACAGCTGGCGCCCGGGCAAATTCTAGTCAGCCGGAGTGGCTGGGCCTGGCGTTGGGACGGCTATACGGTTTCGCCAGCAGCCAAGACACCGGCGGCACTGCGTCTGCAACAACGTAACCGACTGGTCGCCCTTGGCAGTGAGATTGAGATCGCCGTCACGGAACTCAATCGCTTGCAGGCGGCGCTTCAGACTTTGGAACAGCAATGCCAGCAAGCACAACAACAAGCTGGGGAATCGCGTGTCGCCCTGCAGCAGGCGCATGCAGCTCTGAATGACGCTCGCCAGCACCACGCACGTTATGCTCAAGCCGAGGCGGCGGCACTTAGCCGGCAAAAAGCTCTGGAGGAAGCGCTCCACCATCTGCAGCAAGATGTGGCAGGTCTCTTGGAGAAATCGGCTGAAGTCGAAGCCGAGATCACTGCGTTACCCGATATTTCTGCCATGCAAAGCGAACAGGATGGAATAAAGCTTGAATTGGCTGAACAACGGCAAGTCTTTATCGAGCGACGCGGCCGGCTTGATCATGCCGTGCGGGAGGCGCAAGGTTTGCAATCGCGCCTGACACAATGCGTCGGTGATTTGCAGAGCTGGCATAACCGAAAAAATGCAGCCGGTAACCATTTGGCGTCATTGGTTGGACGACTGACTGAGCTGGAAGTCGAATTGGCAGTGCTGGTAGAAAAACCGACGATGTTGCAGCAGCAGCGACAAGTATTGCTCAGTGAATTGCAGACGGCCGAAACTGTTCGCAGTGCGGCAGCTGATACCCTGCTGCTTGCAGAAAAAGCACTAGCGGAGGTTGAACACAAATTAAAGCTGGAAGAAAACGCTTTGACCTTAGCGCGGGAAAATCGGGTGCGGGCTGAAGCTGCTATTGCTGCAGCTGAGGAACATTCCCGTGTGCTGACCGAGGCTATGACTGATAAACTAGAATGCGCCCCAGACGGACTGTTAACTATCGCGCAACTGAACCCTGCTGAACCGATGCCGGACATCTCGACACTGGAACAGCAACTGGTGCGTTATGTGCGTGAGCGCGAGAATATGGGGCCCGTCAATCTACGCGCTGAGATTGAAGCCGAAACGGTCGAAGCTGATTTGAACAAGCTGAACCGTGAGAAGACTGACCTTACCGAAGCGATCGCCAAGCTCCGTCATGGCATCGGGCAACTCAATAAAGAGGCGCGCGAGCGGCTCAACGAAGCGTTCCAGAAAGTTGACGTGCACTTTCAAGAGTTGTTCAAACGGCTCTTTGGCGGTGGTAAGGCGCACCTGCAGTTGCTTGAGGCCGATGACCCTGCCAATGCCGGTTTGGAGATATACGCGGCGCCGCCGGGGAAGAAGGTGCAAATATTGTCCCTGTTGTCAGGTGGGGAACGTTCGCTGACTGCCCTCGCGCTGCTCTTCGCGGTCTTCCTCACTAACCCGTCACCGATCTGCGTGCTGGACGAAGCCGAGGCCGCGCTCGACGAGGCTAATGTTGACAGGTTCTGCTCCTTGGTGGCCGATATCGCTAAGGAGACTAGCACGCGCTTTCTTGTCATCACTCACCAGCGCTTAACCATGGCTAGGATGGATAGGTTATACGGTGTGACAATGAGCGAGAAGGGGATTTCGCAGCTCGTTTCCGTTGATCTCAGTCAGGCGGAAGCCGTGCGCGACGGTGTGGTGCCGGACGATCTGTCACTGGCGGCGGCGGAATAACGGAACGTACATGATCATGACGTACGATTTCGTTCATGGTCTTCTGGGTTGTGTGGTGGCGGGTCTGGGCATTACTGGCCTCAGCTATGCGTATTACGATTTTCGCTATGGTGCGCCGACTTATCCCACCAACGCGGCGGTGCGTCAGCGTATTATTGCAATTTTGCGCGCGGACTGGCAAAGCCACGGCTCTGGCGCGTACCATGTTTTAGATTTAGGTTCCGGCAGTGGCCAACTTACTTGGTATATCGCGCGCGCTATGCCGGAGGTTCAAGTCACGGGCATAGAAATCTCTCCCATACCCTGGCTGCGTTCTGTGGTGCGGCAAAAGCTCTTTGGGCCACCTAATTTGCGATATCTGCGGTGCGACTTCTGGGGCTATGACTCTCGGCAGCATCAGGCCGTCATCACCTATCTGCTGGGGCCACTTATGCCGCGTGTAAGCCGAAAATTATGGGACGAATTGCCTGCTGAGGCCTTGGTCATCTCAAATCGCTTTCCTTTGCAAGAACCGCCATGGCCGCTGGCCGAGCGCGTAGACGTGCCTTTTTTGTTCAAATCCACTCTGCATCTGTATCGCAAGCCACAGATGTCCATTAACTAACGATATATCCCGATATGGGTAACACCACTCATTTTTGCTTTCATAAAGTATGCGGTAAAGTTGAGTTAATAATTGATGTTGGTGGCGCTCGAGCGGCGATCCACTCAAGTCTGATGTAAAGTGAGGAGCGATTGCCTGCTGAATTTATTATTTTGATGCCGGAGATGCAGGCGAAGACGGCAAGAGGCAATGACTTGTCGCCGCATGCAGCAGCACGCCAGTTCGTGGTTGAGGAAGGCAAGGCACGCGGTGGGGTCGAGGTTATCGTCGCGACTGACAAACAAGGCAGGATCCTTGGTGCAGGAACGTCTATGCAGCCGAACTTTGTGGATTTCCCTGCTCTGGTACTTTCATTGGCGCAAGACCCCAAGGCTGGTATGATCGTGCATCATAGCCATCCTACCGGTCAGGAGGATTTCTTTAGCGATCAGGACATGCAAGGAATAGCCCGCCGCCGCGGTATAGGCTGGATGCTGATGCATAACGAGGAGGGATATTCGGCTTTCCGCATTTCAGACAAGATGTTCAAACCTGATGGTGCCGGCAAATTGCCGGTGGACGGGTTGACGACAGCCTATAAATTCGGAAAATTGGCAATGTTGGCAAACCTGTATTTCAGCGATTCCACTGCCGGTATGGATGAAGATGCCAAGTTAAAAACCGCCTCCGAACTGACCTTGCAAGCACTTCAACAATCTGGTGCGATCCAGCATTATACATCATACAAAACAGGATTGAGCCATGAACAAGAGCAGGGATTTATCCGGCAACTCCGCACCGAAGCCGC
>CAYOGS010000004.1:17736-19568 GCA_964403435.1 uncultured Rhodospirillales bacterium
CCGCTGCCAGCCAGCAACAAGCTGGCGGAGCTGCCGTCTGGTCAGGAACGGAAAATGCAGCTGCTCTTGCAGCACCCGGACGAAAGCCCGGAAGTGGACGGTACCCTGCCTTATCTCATACATCCACCCTCGAGACTCAGTACGACCGCTTCGTGGATATCATTTCGCGACAAGACCCTCATTCCCTTGATCCAGCAACGGCCGGAAGACCCCAACCTCCCCAAGTTCCTCAGGCAAGCGAACGCGATCCTGGCTTGGCGAGCAACCGTCCCACCGGAAGACCGATTCTGGAAGGCGGACCCGCCAAAGGTCTCAGCCGATAGCGCTGGGTAATCGCGCCGAATTAGTGTAGTAGGAATTCGTTGCCATAATGTCGTAGCTCGCCCGGCGAAATGAGTTTCTGGCTGGCGATGCGGACGCCGTGGAGCTTGCCCTCTAAATTTTGCTCCCAGAACCGTAGGAACTTCTTCAATACAGGATAACGCGGGGCTAAATCCAATTCTTGCCAGACATAGGATTGCAGCAAAGCCGGATAATCGGGCAGGTGGTAAAGAATTTCGGCGGTCGTAATCCGGTAATGATCGAGCTGTTTTGATAAATCCGCCATACGCGACCCCCATTCTCTTGGGGCGTCAGGGCTTTACGCCCCCTCACATTAACTATTGTGATAAAAATAATACAAAAATAAGTTAATATCGGTGCTAGGGCAGAAGCATTAGACAAATTTATCCACAGATTTTTACCGCAATGACTTGTATCTGGGGTTTAGAACCCCTACTTGTCTGGCACTCGGCGCGGAAGAGTGCTAATGCTCCCGCACCGTTCCTGTTTAACCTGAACTTCGAAGGAGAAAATCATGAAGTTCCGTCCTCTGCACGACCGTGTGGTCGTCCGCCGTCTGGAAAGCGAAGAGCGTACCAAAGGTGGTATCATTATCCCCGATACGGCCAAGGAAAAGCCTTCTGAAGGCGAAGTAATCGCCGTTGGTCGCGGCGCCTGGGATGAAGATGGCGAAAAGCTGATTCCTATGGATGTCAAAGCTGGTGATCGCATCCTGTTCGGCAAATGGTCCGGCACGGAAGTGAAGATTGATGGCGAAGACTTCATCATCATGAAGGAAAGCGACATCCTCGGCATTATCGAAGGCACCACCAAGGCCAAAAAAGCCGCTTAACCCAATCACAAATCATCAAGGAGCCAAAACATGGCAGCGAAAGAAATTCGTTTTGAAGAAAATGCCCGTAACAAAATGCTGGCGGGCGTTAATCTTCTGGCCGATACGGTCAAGGTGACCCTAGGTCCCAAGGGGCGTAACGTCGTCATCCAAAAGTCCTTCGGTTCACCGAAGATTACCAAGGACGGCGTGACCGTCGCCAAGGAGATCGAGCTAGCCGATAATTTTGAGAATATGGGCGCACAGATGCTGCGAGAAGTCGCGAGCAAGACTGGTGATGGCGCCGGCGACGGCACGACCACGGCGACGGTGTTAGCGCAAGCCATCGTCAATGAGGGTGCTAAGGCGGTCGCGGCGGGTATGAACCCGATGGATCTGCGGCGCGGTATCGAAGCGGCTGTGGGAGCCGTGGTTGAAGACCTACAAAAGCGCTCCAAGAAAATCGGCAGCAATGCCGAAATCGCGCAAGTTGGCACCATTTCGGCCAACGGCGAAAAGGAAATCGGCGAGATGATCGCCAAGGCCATGGAAAAGGTCGGTAAGGAAGGCGTGATTACGGTCGAGGAAAACAAGAGCCTTGAGACCGAGCTGGATGTCGTTGAAGGCATGCAGTTCGATCGCGGCTACCTCAGCCCGTACTTCATTACCAACGCCGAGA
>CAYOGS010000005.1:0-1171 GCA_964403435.1 uncultured Rhodospirillales bacterium
GTATCATGGTGGTGCTGATTCCGGCGCTGGAAAAATCCGGCGACGAAGCGGCGAACCTCGGTAAGATCGTCGCGGCGAGCATCAAAGGGATGATGGGCGCCACTTTGGGTAACACAGTGGAAGGTTCGTGGGAAACCGCGATTGAAAGCAAGCAAACGCGCTCAAGCTCTTCCTTCATGACGGTGTTCGACGAGGTGGGGTATTACACCGCGCAGGGCATGGCGGTCATGGCGGCGCAGGCGCGGTCACTGGGCTTCTCGCTGGTCTTTGCGGCGCAGGATTTGCCGGCCATGGAAAAGCGCGTGAAGGTCGAGGCGCGCTCCATTCTCGGCAACTGTAACATCAAGATTAAGCAAATTCACGAAACTGACACGCGGTAAAAAGATTTTCGGCAAGCTGGAAGATCCCACCGACACCAAGGACTTCCTGGAAAAGCATTCCGGCCACAACTTCGTGTATGAATCCACGAGCTTCAACGCGCCGACCGATACGGTCTCCAACCTCTTCGTCAACGCGCCGTTCTATGATAAGCGTGAAGCAACAATGCGTCTGTCGTTGCGCGTCAGCTATGACCATCTGCGGCAACAGCGCGAAGGCGAAGCCTATATCTTCTTCGGTTGGGAACTGATCACGGCGCGCATGTTCCGCGCCGTACCGGAACGCGTGAAAGCGCTGCGTGTGCATCGGCTCTTGCCGGTGCCGCCCAACAGCACCTCCACTTTGGCGCGCGACAAGGTCATCCACGATTTGGTGGCCAAGTTGCAGGATGTCAAATGGACCGCCAGCGCCGTGGCCGCTCCCGCAGCGGTGGGCGAGTTGGCAGCGCTGGTGGAAGCTAGCAAGGCTGTCCACCCCAAAGCCGGCGACGATCAGGCCAAGCAAGGCATCGCCAGCCTGGTCAAGTTCCTGAAGACCGAGCCATCGAATATTCCCATCGTGCAGGAAGTGGAAGAGCCGGCCGAAAAGACGCTGGTTGCCAAGGGCACGGGTTCGCTTACCGCTGTTGTCGCCGGCGCACCGGTTGGCTTGCGTCCAGGCGACGAAATGGCGCTGGGCGGGGAAGATGGCTTTGCCGAATTGCGCTCAGCCACACCAGCTCCGCGGCAGGATGGCAGGCCGGAACTCTCGGCCGCTGACGCTATGGCCTTGGCGCCGGAACCCATCGAGATCG
>CAYOGS010000005.1:1181-19137 GCA_964403435.1 uncultured Rhodospirillales bacterium
TCTCTCGCTACCGGATGACCTGCTGCTTATCGCGCAGGACGGCGCCCGCCGCCTGCATGACGGGCTGTTCGGCGACGCGCGCAGTGGTGGTGACGCCGAGTGACGTTTTAGGGCGGTGCGGCAGGGGTGATGAACAAAACGTTAAGGCGCTTGTTCTACCCTTGCCGCCGTTCATCCAGCGTTAGCGAATCTTTGCCATGATGCGGCAGACTTTTGCGTGGGAGAAGACGATGCGTCAGTTGGCCGTAGCAGTACTCGGAATGGTTGCTCTGACCTTTGTGGCTGAAGCTAAGGATTTTCCTGGTCCTGCGGTTCGTAACGAAGCTCCATTCAACAACAACAATGTCCGCTCTGCCGGTGGCGTCGCATGCCCCGGCTTTTATACTGACCAAGAATTTGCCACCCAAAAGCGCAAAATCGTTGGTGATGTTAAAACCTGCGTGTCGAAGAGTTTCGGCATTCGGAGTGACATTGGCCTTGAATTTGGCAGTGGTGACTATGAGCGCTGTGTTGTGCCAAAAACCTACGAGACGAAACCGCCAGCGAACAACCCGCTCTGGCCAGTATGCTGTCTGTTGCCACTCAATCAACAATATCGCATGTCTTGCCGCGTTTTCTTCACCTCGACCAAATAAGGACGGGAGCTGTTAGAGAACCTGAGTCACCTGCCAGTGCGGAATGACCGAAAGTGTCCAGCGCTCGCTTTACAACAAGCATCGGCATTTCTTCGTGGTTATTGCCTCAGGGCTTTGATCTCTTGATCCTGGGCATCAAGTCGCGCGCGTAGTGCGATATTCTCTTGTTTCAATTCCTTGATGGCTTCGATCATCGGCGCAACCAGATTGCCGTATTGCACGCCCAGATATCCGTCGCCACGCGCTTGATGCACTAACTCGGGAAAAACTTTCTGAACCTCTTGAGCAACCAAGCCAACATCCTCTCGGCCATCTTTCTTCCAGTGGAACTGATAGCCTTGCAATTGGCTGATCTTCTCCAGCGCCCCGGTCAGCGGTTTGAGGTCGCGCTTAAACCGGATGTCGGAACTATAGATAAAGGTATTTGCTTCCAACGTGCCACTAAACACGCCATTCGTTGCTGATATGGCATCTGTGAGAAGAATATTGCCATTAACGTGAAGTGCCGCCTGGCATCCGATAGGAGTTACATAAAGGTCGCAAGGCTGGCCGAGAATATCTACAGCGTAGGTGAATGTAGGTTGGCCCGTTGCATCAACGGTAAGCGGCACAGTTACGCCATCGGTTTTGGAGAGGGCAATGGAACCAGGCCCTTGGATATTACCCTCCTGCAAGTTGAACGTGCCACCACCAGTAACTACGGTACGGTCATTACCGAGATTCAAGAAGTTACCGCGCAGATTGATGTCGGCGGGCGGTACGGCTCCCGTCTGCATGTGCAGCGGCACGGTCATGGTGTTGAAGACCGGCGGGGTAGCCGTGTCCCCGGCGATGGTCACGCGTGCCAACCATTGCGCGTTAGCGGCGTTGCTGAGTGTGCTGCTATTCTGCGTCACGATATGGCCGGAACCGGGTGTGATGGCCCCGTAAGGCCCCGCCGCGGTTAGATTGAGGTTGAAGCTGTTATAAGAGCCACAGGCAAAATTCGCCGCCACGCCGCAAGTGTTGTTGCTGAAGACGAAGCCACCATTGGCGCCGATATTAGCGGCGATGCGGCTGCCCGACGATTCGGGAATTACGTCCCCGCCCGTGGTCAGCACCACGAAATCATAAGTCTGTGCCACGGTGCCAGCCGCCGTATTGTCCTTGCGAACATAGACTTGATAACCTTGGCCATAGGAGTTGGTCACACCAGTCCAGAAACCCAAAGGCAGGAAATTGCAATAAGTGCCTGTGCCAGCAGGTAACATTCCTGCGCAAGTGCCACTGCCGGCGGCATCGGCGAGCGTGGCGGGTAGTTGCAGCTGCACTGTGACGTTTGGCCCCTGTAAGGAGATTAAGGCCTGCCCATCCTGGCTCGCCAGGAAGTTTCGGGTGGCGTTGACGATCTGCGTCATCTGGTCGGCCGCCGTCTGCTCGCGCAACTGCGCGTTGCCAGAGGCCATCAGTCGCCACAAGCCACCGAACAGGAGTCCGGTAACGGCTACAACGATGGCCAACTCCACCAGCGAGAAGCCGCGTTGGCCAGAACGGGCTTTCAATAATTGCAAACGCGTCATGTGTACTTCCTCTTCCAAATCAGCAGAATTCTTGACGTCATAAAGGCGTAAACAATGCGAGCGCACCGGCGCGCATCGGCCCGGTCGGGTTAGTGACGGCGTTGAACACCAGCGCCGCCGGCAGCGTATAGGCGCCGCTCACCGCCGGGTCTGGCCGCGCCGCCGGCTGCAGCTGGTTGTTCACCATATAGCCGAAATTATATTTCTCCACATTCAGCCTCAGCAATTCGCGGTACAGCTGGCCGCCGGTCAGGCCGAGCGGCGGCAGCGGCTCGTTCGGGTCGGCGCTGGCGGGCGGGCCCATAAAAGTGACTGCCAAGCGTGTGTTGCTGCCGCCAATATCAGTGAGGATCACTGTGTTGAAACGTAAATTCGTATCATAGCCCGCCGGCAGCATGTTCAAAGTATTGCCTGGTGTTAAGGCAGGAAGGGCAATGGTCAGCGCGTCGAGCTGCATCGCGGCTGGTTGCACGTCCTGGCACGCTGCAGGCATCCCGGCGCCCAGTGCTTGTGTGCTAGCCAAAATCGTACAGGGCGTACCGGCCACGCCCCAGGTAGGAAACACGCGCGCACCTGCGGCATTGTTGTAGCGCGCGGAAGCCACCGCCGCCGTATGCCACTGGAGCATTTGCTGTGCGCCGCCGGTGCGCATGGCGGCAAAGCGGTTGTTTTGCATCGTCACGATTTGCGTGAAGACGCCGAAGATCGTCAGGAAAATGAAAACTAGCGTGAAAAGATACATGCTTCGCCGCGCCCGTCTTCAGGTCATCGCGTCCGTTTCGCGGCCATTTTTTCAAGCCGTGCCAACTGGTCGCCCCGCCGGCCGCGCCCCCCGCACCAGCATGATGACATCATAACACAGGGCTTTCTTTACCTTTGGTTAAATTCTTGGGTAAGCGGCTGGTTTTCCGGCTTTTTGGTATCGTTCGCCGGCTGTTGCCACCAGCTTTCCAGCACGAAGCCATTGTTGGGCAGGCGCTTTGGCCAGGCCAGCGACGGCACCACTGCCAGCCGGTCGGCCGGGAAATAGGGCAAGACGATGCTATAGGCACCCCAGACCAGCACGCGATCCAGCGCCCGCACGGTCGTGGCCAAATCCTCACGCTTTTCCGCAGCCGTAATGCGGGGAATCAGCGCATCCACGGCCGGGTGTTTGATGCCGGGATAATTCCGGCTGCCTGGCGTATCAGCCGCTGTGCTGCCCCAATAGATCGCCTGCTCGTTGCCCGGCGACAGGCTGTTGACCCAGCGTGCCATAATCATATCGTAATCGTAATCGTTTAGCCGCACCTGATATTGCGCGCTGTCCAGCACTTGCACCTGCGCCGAAATGCCCAGCCGTCGCAGATTGCGGGCCAGGCTGAGTGCGATTTTCTCGTCGCTCGGTTCATTCAGCAGGATGGTGAAAGTCACCGGATCGCCCTGCGGTGTCTGCAGCACGCCTTCCTTCAGCCTATAGCCCGCCTGCAGCAGGCGGCGTTGTTGATCGCGCCAGGCCGCAGCGAAATCCACGGCCGTGGTGGGCAGGGTGGTTGTGAACAGTTCTGGCGGCAGTGTTTCGCGCCAGGGCTGCAGCAGAGCACTCTCCGCTGTGTCCGGCAAGCCGCTGGCTGCCAGGGCGCTGTTTGGGAAATAGCTGCTGCTGGCCTGCAGTGCGCCTCGAAACAAGACACGGTTAAGCCAGGATGTATCCAAGGCGGCGCTGATGGCGGCGCGCAATGTACGGTCCTGGAACAATGGCCGGCGCGTGTTGAAGGCCAGCGCTTTCACGGCCTCCACGCGCTTATGCGGCAGTGTAACCAGCTGAAATTGTCCGGCATCCAAGGTGTTGCCGGCATATCCGCTGTCCCAGCGCACCGGGCTGGTCTCCCGTCTTAGATCGAACTGCCCGGATTTGAAGGCTTGCAGTGCCACTTGTTCATCACGGTAATAATCCACTTGGATGGTCTGAAAATTATAAAGGCCGCGCTGCGAAGGCAGGTCTTTAGCCCAATAATCCGCCACCCGCTCCCAGCTGATGCTGCGACCAGCGTCTATAGCCTTTATTCGGTATGGCCCGCTGCCGATGGGTGGCGTCAGGCTCGGCGCGGTCATGTCCACTCCATCCCACACCTGCTTGGGCAGCACCGGCATTAATCCGAGAATCAGAGGCAATTCGCGGTCAAAGTTGCCGTCGGCATTTGGTTTGAAGTGGAATGTAATGTGTCGTGCGTCGGGTGTGTCCACACCCTCGACACGGTTATAATATGTGCGGTGGTTAGGGCGGCCTTTTTGCCGTAATGCATCCCAACTAAAGCGCACATCTGCGCTGGTGATGGGCTGGCCGTCATGAAAACGCGCCGCCGCGTTAAGCCGGAAAGTCACACTGCGCCGATCGGCCGGTGTGGTAACATCTTCGGCAATCAGAGCATAGAGCGTAAACGGCTCGTCCTGACTGCGCGCCAGCAGGCTGTCATAAAGATACAGCTGGCCGCTGGTGGGGTTCGCCCCCCAAGCACCCCGTCCACGTAGGGAAAATGGGTTGATATTGTCAAAACTGCCGGTGATGCCCAGACGAAGCGTGCCGCCCTTTGGCGCGTCTGGATTGGCATAAGGAAAATGCGTGAAATCCACCGGCTCCTGCGGCGCGCCATGCATCGCTAAAGCATGGTCGGCATTAGCCGGTAGCGCGGCCAATAAGAATAACAAATATGACAGCACCAGGCGCATGGCCAAGGCTTAAGCCATCCGGTTATGCGCGGCAATCAGATATTCCTGATTGCCATCCCGGCCGGTGATTGGCGAGGGGATGATACCCGCAATGCGCCAGCCCATCGCCTGCTGCAGCCAGCTCCGCACTTTTTCGATCATGGCTTGCTGCGCTGCTGGGTCGGTAACGATGCCTCCTGGCGGCACGTCCTGCGCCGGCAACTCGAATTGCGGTTTGATGAGCAGGATGGCGGCGGCGTCCGGAGCAGCCAACCGCAACGCAGCCGGCAGTGCCGATGTCAGGCTTAAGAAGCTGACATCGGCGGTGATGAGCTGCGGCACTTGTGGAATCAGGGCGGATGTCAGCGTGCGAGCATCGCAACGTTCCAGGCAGGTCACGCGTGGGTCATTGCGGAGCTTCCAGTCCAGTTGGTTGGTGCCGACATCTACGGCAAAGACCTTTGCTGCTCCGCGCCGGAGCAGCAGCTCGGTAAAGCCGCCGGTCGAGGCACCGACATCCAGGCAAATCTTGCCGGCGGGGTTAATGACAAAATGGTCGAGTCCGGCTTGCAGCATAAGCGCACCGCGCGAAACAAAGTCATGATCTTTACCTTTGATGCTCAGTTCAACATCGGCCGGCAATAGCTCGGCAGCCTTCTCGATGCGACGGGTGCCGACATAGACACGGCCGGCCATGATCAGCGCTAGCGCCTTGGCTGGTGAGTCTGCCAGCCCTTGGCTTTGCAATAGAAGATCGGTGCGCTGGCGCGGGGTTTTCACGGCGAGCAACTCAGAATAGGGCTGCTGCGACGGGATGTCGCTGCTAAGATGTTACCTTCGCAGCATAGAATAGTCGTATGGTCTTTCAATCCCTTATTCACATTACCTGTCATGCTAGCTGAATTCGCCCGGCAGTGTGGCCTGGCTTTCGCCAGCAACGGTAATATCATTCTGACGCTCTTTCTGGGTGCCCTCGTGGGCAGTGTCACGCATTGCGTTGGCATGTGCGGCCCGTTCGTCATCGCGCAGGCCGCGACGCGCTTGCAGAAAGTGCCGAAGCATCAAAGCAGCGAATGGCGGCGGCTGCGCGGCGCTGCCTTGCTGCCTTATCATGCTGGCCGGCTGACGACCTATACCTTGCTAGGCGTTATTGCCGCCACCCTACTGCAACCCGCGAGTCACCAGCCTTGGTTCGGCGGATTCGCCGCATCGGCTCTGTTCTTGGCGGGTATGCTGTTCATGCTGCAAGCCTTGCGCCAATGCGGTTTGGTATTACCGCGCCTGCACCTGGCGCCTCTATCATTACCGTCTTGGACACAGGCCATGCTGCAGCGGCTTTTTGCCGCACCTATTGGTTGGCGCGGCTATCTTCTGGGTGTCGCGCTGGGTTTTCTGCCTTGCGGCCTAGTTTATGCGGCTTTGCTGGCTGTAGCGGCTAAGGGTGAGCCATTGACCGCACTGTTGGGCATGGTGGCTTTTGCTCTCGGCACCATACCGATTTTGGTCTTGACTGGTCTGGGTGGACATTATGTCACGGCGCGCTGGCCGCGGTTCATGCGTTATGGTGCGGCCGTCGTCATGGGTGCGAATGCCGTGGTGTTGTGGATGTTGGCGGGGGGAATAGCAAAATGACGGATACGATTGTTGGCACGCGTACCGGCGGATATTACAACGATCATATTGTGAGGCTGTTCACGCTAGCGTCTTTGTTCTGGGGCGTGGCGGGCATGACCGTAGGGTTGTTCATCGCCTTGCAGATGGTCTGGCCGCAGCTCAACATCGGTGAATATCTCACTTTTGGCCGCTTGCGGCCACTCCATACCTCGGCTGTCATCTTTGCGTTTGGCGGTAATGTGTTGTTTGCCACCAGTTACTATGTTGTGCAGCGCACCTGTCGCACCCGCTTATGGAATGACAGTCTGGCGATGTTTACTTTCCTCGGATATCAGACCTTTATTCTCATGGCCGGCCTCGGTTATGTCTTTGGTATTACACAGGGCAAAGAATATGCCGAGCCGGAGTGGTACGCCGATTTGTGGTTGACCGTCGTTTGGGTCGTCTACCTACTGATCTTCCTGATGACGCTGAAAAACCGGCGCGAACCGCATATTTATGTGGCCAACTGGTTCTACCTCGCTTTCATTGCCACCGTCGCGGTGCTGCATCTGGTCAACAATGCCAATATCCCTGTCTCGTTCACTGGCGCCAAGAGTTACCCGGTCTGGGCAGGCGTACAAGGCGCGCTGATTCAGTGGTGGTATGGTCACAACGCGGTGGGCTTCTTCCTGACCGCCGGTTTCCTTGGCATCATGTATTATTTCGTGCCCAAGCAAGCAGGGCGTCCGGTCTATTCCTATCGCCTCTCCATTCTCCATTTCTGGTCGCTGATCTTTATCTATATCTGGGCGGGGCCGCACCATCTGCATTATACCGCGCTACCGGATTGGGCCCAGACTCTCGGTATGACATTCTCCGTCATGCTGTGGATGCCGTCCTGGGGTGGCATGATCAACGGCATCATGACGCTCTCTGGCGCCTGGCACAAATTGCGCGAAGACCCGGTGCTTCAATTCATGATCGTTGCGCTCTCTTTTTACGGAATGAGCACGTTTGAAGGCCCGTTGATGTCCATCAAGAGCGTAAACGCGCTGAGCCACTATACCGAGTGGACGATCGGACATGTGCATTCTGGCGCGCTCGGTTGGGTAGCCTACATCAGCTTCGGTGCGCTGTATTATCTGGTGCCGGTGTTATGGCAACGGCCAGGCATGTATTCGCAGCGCTTAATCCGCATCCATCTTTGGGTCTCCACCATCGGTATCGTGTTGTATATGGTATCGTTGTGGTGGGGCGGCATCATGCAGGGCATGAACTGGCGCACCTATGACAATATGGGTTTCCTGCAATATTCCTTCAGCGAAATCGTGCGTGACCTGCATCCGTTCTATCTCATTCGGGCACTGGGCGGGGCGCTCTATCTCAGCGGCGTACTGCTAATGGTATATAATGTATGGCGCACCATCAGCCCGCCATCCGGAGATGCCGTGCGAGTCACGCCGGCCACCGCTGCCGCGATTGGAGGCTAACGCTATGCTCAAGCATCATGACAAACTAGAGCGCAATTCCATCATTATGCTGATTGGCATTATCGTGGTCATCGCCATCGGCGGGTTAGTGGAGATCGTGCCACTATTCCGCATGGAAACGACCATCGAGAAAGTGGAAGGCATGCGTCCCTGGACACCCTTGGAGTTGGCAGGCCAGAATATCTATATCCGGGAAGGCTGCTACAATTGCCATAGCCAGCAAATCCGGCCGCTGCGCGACGAAGTCGAGCGTTACGGCCACTACTCGCTGGCGGCGGAAAGCATGTATGATCATCCATTCCAATGGGGCTCCAAGCGCACAGGGCCGGATTTGGCGCGGGTGGGGGGCAAATATTCTGACGCCTGGCATGTTGCGCACATGACAGATCCGCGCAGCGTGGTGCCGGAATCAATCATGCCAGCATATCCCTTCCTTCTGACGCGCACGGCTGATCTCAAGGATATAGGCGGCCATCTTAGCGCGTTGCGGATAACGGGGGTGCCTTATACGGACGACATGGTTGCCAATGCTCTGAAGGATGCGGTAGCGCAGGCCTCATCAGGTGGCGAAGCGCCCGAGCTGCTGGCACGTTACGGCAAAAAAGTGACGGTGCGCGATTATGACGGCCAGCCAAACA
This sequence comes from uncultured Rhodospirillales bacterium, assembly GCA_964403435.1. GTDB lineage: Bacteria > Pseudomonadota > Alphaproteobacteria > UBA9219 > RFNS01 > JAGOHT01. The sequence goes on from CAYOGS010000005.1 coordinate 9,788, forward strand.
TGGTGTCGGAGATGGACGCACTCATCGCTTATCTGCAACGTTTGGGCAATATGGTGGATTTCAGCACTTACCATCCGGAAATGGATGCCGCGCCGAAGCCTGCAGGAGGGCAGCCATGATAGATTGGTTGGTACAGCACGGGCCAACGGTAGCGACCCTCTTCTTCTTCGCTGCCTTCGTTGGCATTGCCTTCTGGGCTTTTTTGCCGCGCAACCGCGCGCGGCTGGATCAATACGGCCAAATACCGTTCAAGGAGCGCGACCATGGCTGAGAACAAGCAACCGCGGGAACGCGACGCCCATTCCGGCGTGGAGACCACAGGCCACGAATGGGACGGCATTAAAGAGCTCAACAATCCAGCACCACGCTGGTGGCTCTGGGTGTTCTATATCACCGTAATCTTCTCCATCGGCTATTGGGTAGTATATCCATCCTGGCCGGTGCCTGGCGGCGCAACCAAAGGCGCTTGGAATTGGTCGCAGCACGGCGAAATGCGTCAAGGCCAGGCCGAGATTGCCGGTATGCGTGCAAAATATTTGCCGCGCTTTGATGCCGCCTCCCTTGAGCAAATTCGAGGAGATGCTGAACTCTATGAATTCGCTCGTGTTGGCGGCGGTGTGGCTTTTCGTGATAACTGCGCCGCTTGTCATGGCACCGGCGCCGTTGGCGGCAAAGGCTACCCTAACCTGAACGACGACGATTGGCTCTGGGGCGGCAAGATCGATGATATTTACACCTCATTGCGCTATGGCATTCGCTCTGGCCATGGCCAGGCACGGGACAACCAGATGGCCGCCTACGGCCGTGATGGCTTGCTGCCGGCAGCCGACATTGGGGCGGTGGCTGAGTATGTTGTGCATCTCCGTGAGGGCGATACCGTCACGGCACAGCCGCAGTTTGAGCAGGGCAAGAAAGTCTTCGCAGAGAATTGCGCCGCTTGCCACGGTGAGAAGGGCGAAGGCAACCCCACCATGGGCGCTCCGCGCCTGAGCGACACCATCTGGCTCTATGGCGGCACCAAGGAGGCCGTGATGGCGACGCTGAATAACGGCCGCGGCGGCGTGATGCCAGCCTGGGAAGGTCGGCTGGATGACCGCACGATCAAGATGCTGGCCATCTATGTGCATGGCCTTGGTGGCGGTCAATAGCGCGCCAATTGTGGCGCGACCCATTCCGTGTCAGGCTCCCGGTTGGTGCCGGGAGCCTTTGACGCGTTGATGAGGCGAGCGAATGGCAGAAGAGATAAAGCTTTTCGAACAGCACAAGAAAATCTATCCGCGTGATGCTTGGGGCCGTTACCGCCGCCTGAAGTGGCTGGCGATGGGTGTGTTGCTGGCAATATATTATTTCACGCCGTGGCTGCGCTGGGATCGCGGGGCGCACGCGCCGGATCAAGCCATCCTGATCGATATGCCGGCGCGCCGCGCTTACTTCTTCGGCATCGAGATTTGGCCGCAAGAGGTCTATATCCTGGTGGGTCTACTGGTGCTGGCCGCTGTCGGGCTGTTTTTCGTCACGAGCTTGTGTGGCCGAGTTTGGTGTGGCTATGCCTGCCCGCAGACAGTGTGGACGGATTTGTATCTCAAAGTCGAACATTTCTTCCAAGGTGATCGCAATGCGCGCATCAAGCTTGATGCTGCACCCTGGAGTCTGAACAAGCTCTGGCGCAAGGTGGCGACGCATGCAGTGTGGCTGCTCATTGCGCTCTGCACTGGCGGGGCTTGGGTATTTTATTTCAGTGACGCGCCAACTCTGGCGAACCAACTGGTGTATGGCGACGTCCCAGCCAGCACCTGGGGGTGGATTTTAGGTTTGACCGGCTCCACTTATCTTATGGCCGGCTGGGCGCGCGATCAGGTTTGCACCTATATGTGCCCTTATGCGCGGTTTCAATCTGCGATGTTTGACAAGGATACACTGCTGATCAGCTACGACAGCGGCCGGGGCGAATTACGCGGTGCGCACAAAAAGGGCGAGTCCTGGGAAGGTCGTGGTGATTGTGTGGATTGCAGCCTTTGCGTCCAGGTCTGTCCGATGGGCATTGATATCCGTGACGGCCTGCAGATGGAATGCATTGCTTGCGGCCTGTGTGTGGATGCCTGCAACAGCATAATGGATAAGGTCGGTCGACCGCAGGGCTTAATCCGCTATGACACCACACACAATCAGACGGCACGGGACGCCGCACGGCAGACGGGAGCAGCGTTCAAGGATCATTTGCGGCTGTTACGGCCCCGCTCGGTCTATTATGCCGCAATCGTCACCATCGTGTCGACTTTGACGCTGTATGCTCTAATCAGCCGTGAGCCGTTTGATTTGCACGTGCAGCATAACCGCAACCCGCTTTTCGTGCGTCTGACCGATGGGGGGGTGCGTAACAACTTTACCGTAAAAATTCTCAACAAGACGAACGACGACAAACACTTTAGTCTGCAAGTACAAGGGCTGGAGCATTACACCATCAAGATCGAGGGCGCCGGCCATGTGGTGGCTGAAGATTTGCCTGTGCTAGCCAACAGCGTCGCGCAGTTTCGTATCTTGCTGACGGTGCCGGATACCACGGGGATGCCACAACGCAGTGCTTTGCGCTTCGTTTTGACGGAAGCAGGCTCCGCCGTGCAGGATCAGACAGACAGCATGTTTATCATCAGGGAGTGAGACATGAGCGAAGCAACATCCGGGCCGCGTCCCTCTGACAAGTGGATTCCCTGGTATTTCGTCGCGTTCTTTGTGGCGCTGACCGCCATTCTCGCTCATTTCGTGTGGCTCGCTATGTATAACTTTCCCGGTACAGTGATGGACAAGGCCTACGAGCAAGGGCTGGCTTATAACCAGGTGCTACAAGCTGTTGCCGCGCAAGACAAGTTGGGCTGGCGCGCCACGTTGGTGATTGCTGCGCCGGAGCGGACACTACGTTTGACCTACACATTGCAGGATGCTGCGAGCGCACCATTGCGCGGCGCCACAGTACAATGCTGGCTGTATCGCCCTTCCAGCAGCAAGCTGGACGAGAATTTGACACTGACGGAAACGCGGCCTGGTGTCTATGAAACAGAGATCGCCAAGCCGGTGGCAGGGCTGTGGGAAGTGCGGTTGGCAACGCGGCGCGGCGCTGATCGGCATCAGCACAGCGAGCGCCTCACCTTGCCATGACCGCGCTAGCCGCTAGCCATGCGCTTTGCCGCCACTGCGGCGCGCCGCTGGCGGGTGGGCGGATGGGTGACTTTTGTTGCACGGGTTGCGCCGCCGCTGCGCAGTTAACAGATCGGGCACAACCCTTTTCTTCCGGCTGTGTAAACGAAAACCTGTCACTGGATTATACTCGATATGCCGAGCGCGTGGCTGATGGCGGCTGGCTGATGCTGCTGATGGTCGAGGGTATGCGCTGCGCCGCCTGTGCCTTTCAGATCGAGCGCACATTGAATGCAGAGGATCAAGTGCGGGCGCGCATGAATTTGACAACACGGCGGCTGACTCTGCATTGGGCTGGCTCAGTCGAACGGGTCAACGCTCTGATCGGCAAGGTACAGGCAGCAGGCTATCGTTTGCTGCCGTTCGATGCCGCGACGCTGGAGACAACGGAGCGGCAGGAGGCACGGCAATTGTTGCGCTGCCTAGCGGTCGCGGGCTTCGCTGCTGGCAATATCATGATTCTAGCCGATGCGCTGTGGGCAGCGGCACCGGGTGATATGGGGGTAGCGACGCGCGATCTGTTGCATTGGCTCTCCGCGCTCATCGCCCTGCCGACGGTCGTATATGCTGGCCAGCCATTCTTTCGCTCAGCCTGGCAGGCTCTGCGGCACCGCCGTACCAACATGGACGTGCCGATTGCGGTGGCGCTGCTGTTTACCTCAGCCATGAGCGTGTATGAGATGCTGCGGCATGGCGATTTTGTGTATTTCGATTGCGTGGTCATGCTCATTTTCCTGCTCCTGACCGGGCGCTATCTGGACAAGCAGGCGCGTGGCCGGGCGCGGGCAGCAGCGCAGCATCTGCTGGCCTTCACCGGCGGGACAGCTGTCGTGCTGGAAGGGGGGCGCAGCCGCTTGCTACCGGTGGCAGAATTGCAGCCGGGAATGGAGCTGCAGATCGCGGCCGGCGAGCGCATCGCGGTGGATGGTGTCGTCACTCAGGGCGTGTCCGAGCTTGACCCCAGCTTCATGACCGGCGAGACGATCACGCAGCCGGTCAAGCCGGGTGATCCCGTGTTCTCCGGTATGGTCAATGGTGGGGCGCCGCTGCACGTGCGCGTCACCGCGGTGGGCAGCCAAAGCCTACTGGGCAATGTCATCCACCTGATGGAACAGGCGGAGCAGGGGCAGGCGCGCTATGTGCGCCTTGCTGACCGCGTGGCCGCACTCTATACGCCGGCAGTGCATCTGCTGGCTCTGCTGGCCTTCTTGCTGTGGTGGGGGTGGTTGCAGGCCGGCTGGCAGCCAGCGCTGCTGACGGCGATGACGGTGCTGATCATCACCTGCCCCTGCGCGCTGGGGCTGGCGGTACCGGTGGTCCAAGTGTTGGCCAGCACGGCCTTATTCAAGCGCGGTCTACTGTTGAAGGCGCCTGACGCCTTGGAGCGGCTGGCGGCAGTGGACACAATTATTTTTGACAAGACCGGCACCTTGACGCGCGGTCGGCCTGAATGGCTCGCCGACACTGGGATCACAACCGAGCAAAACAGTTTGGCGCTGGTTCTTGCGGCAGCCAGCCGGCATCCGTTGGCGCGCGCCCTGGTGCGTGGCTTGGCTGAGAGTGAGCCAGCCGTGGTAACAGCTGTATCTGAGCACCCCGGGCAGGGTATGAGTGCGTCCTGGCAAGGAGTGCCGGTGCGTCTCGGCCGCCGCGATTGGTGCGGCATCAGCGCAGCCGTCATCGATGATAAGCCGGAACTTTGGCTGCAGGTCGGTAACGCGCAACCGGTACGTTTTGTGTTTGCCGACGCACCGCGCGATGATGCTGCCGCCGTCTGTGCACTGCTGCAGCGACAAGGTTATGCATTACAGCTTTTATCCGGCGACCGACCAGCTGTTGCCGGACAAATTGCCGCTCAGCTGGGGATTTCTGACTGGCATGCCGCGCAGACGCCGCCGGAGAAGGTGGCTGTCATTCGCGCCCTGCAGGCACAAGGCCGCAAAGTGTTGATGGTCGGGGATGGTCTCAACGACGCGCCGGCCTTGGCCGCTGCTGATTGCTCGATCTCGCCGTCCTCGGCGCTAGACATCGCGCAGAATGCCGCAGATTTAGTGTTTCAAGGCGAAAAACTGGCGCCGGTGGCGCAGGCGTTGCGGGTGGCCAGACGCGCGCAACAGCTGGTGAAGCAGAATTTTCTCCTAGCTTTCCTCTACAATCTCGTGGCGGTACCGCTGGCCATGGCCGGCCAGGTTACGCCACTGGTTGCCGCCATCGCCATGGCTGCGTCATCACTTGTCGTGGTGCTGAACGCGCAGCGTCTGCATTGGGGTATTGACCGGCCATGAGTGTCATCGTCTATCTTATCCCGATTGCGCTGACACTGGGGCTACTTGGTTTGGCGGCGTTTTTCTGGGCGCTGCGACATCAGCAGTTCGATGACCCGGAAGGCGATGCCTTCCGTATTTTGTTTGATGATGATCCGGCTGAACCCCAACCGTCTATTGCATTGCAGCAGCCGCCAACCGTGTCGTCGAACGAGAATCTCAAGGAATAAGGCGCAGCGCGCTTGCTAAATGTGCGGGTCTTGCCTATTTTCTCCTCCGTCATCACATAGCCGTTGTTAGGATATTCAAGTCATGAGCGAGATCGTTATCGTTAGCGCCAAACGCACGCCCATCGGCGCCTTCAACGGTGCCTTAAGCAGCCTGAGCGCGGCGCAGCTGGGCAGCCTCGCTGTCAAAGCGGCACTGGAGCAGGCTCGGCTCGAGCCAGGGCAGGTTGATGAATTGGTGCTAGGGCATGTATTGGCGGCGGGCGCCGGTATGGGGCCGGCGCGCCAGGCAGCGCTTGGCGCCGGATTGAGCCGCGACAAGACAGCCTATGCGGTAAATCAGATTTGTGGCTCCGGCCTACGCGCTGTTGCCAACGGCATGATGGCCATCGCCTCGGGCCAGCAGGACATTGTGGTAGCCGGAGGCATGGAGAGCATGAGCCAGTCGCCGCACTGTCTGCATCTGCGCAACGGCACCAAGATGGGCAATGCCAGCTTGGTGGACACCATGATCAATGACGGGCTGTGGGACGTATTCAACAATTACCACATGGGCATCACGGCCGAGAATGTGGCGGCGCAGGCGGGCATCAGCCGCGCCATGCAGGATGAACTGGCACTGGCCTCTCAGAACAAGGCCGAGGCGGCGATCAAGGCTGGTAAGTTTGCGGATGAAATCGTGCCCGTGGTCATCAAGAGCCGCAAGGGCGAAGAAACGGTGGCGCAGGATGAGTTTCCGCGCTTCGGCACAACCTTAGACACACTTGCCAAACTCAAGCCCGCTTTCAAGCCGGACGGCACGGTAACCGCCGGCAATGCTTCCGGTATCAATGATGGCGCGGCGGCTGTCGTGCTGATGACCGCCGCCAACGCCGCCAAGCGCGGTCTCAAGCCTCTGGCGCGCATTGCCGGCTGGGCGACAGCAGGCGTTGACCCGACTATCATGGGGACGGGACCAATTCCGGCCAGCCGTGCAGCGTTGATGAAAGCTGGCTGGAAAGCCAGTGACCTGGACTTGATCGAAGCGAACGAGGCCTTCGCCGCACAGGCTTGCGCGGTGAACAAGGATTTGGGGTGGGATACGGCCAAGGTCAATGTGAATGGCGGCGCAATCGCGTTGGGTCACCCCATCGGTGCCTCCGGCGCCCGTGTTCTGGTGACGTTGCTGCATGAAATGCAAAAAAGGCAAGCCAAAAAAGGCCTGGCCACTCTGTGCATCGGCGGCGGCATGGGCATTGCCCTATGTGTCGAGTGCTAATCGCTACTATGGAAGTTAAGCGCATGAAAAAATCGGGCGGTTTGAACCTTGCATTCGCTGCCTTCGCCGTTATGACAACCGGAACGTTAGCCGCCGGTGAACCTGTGCAACCCTCCATAGACAAGAAGGAATTACTGCGGGTTTTGTCCCCTGAAGGCTACAAGCGCATGGTTTTGCGCACAGAATATGACCAACATACGGTGGGCATTGATAAGTTTCTTGAGCTGAAGCAAGACCCTAAAGCCGTCATCCTCGATCTGCGCGATGAAAAACAATTTCAGGCCGGCCATATCCGTGGTGCCAAGCATCTCGGCGCCGATGTGGAGGACAAGAAACTGGTGGAGTTGGTGCCGGACAAGACAACGCCGATCCTGCTTTATTGCACCAACTCGCTGATGCTGACGCGGATGATATCGTTGACCAATGTCGCCTTACCGCAAATTCTGGCGCACGGTTATAAAAATGTCTATCTGCTCAAGGACGCCGCGAGAGACATGAAAGACGGTGAAGCTTATGACACGCGTCTAAAGCAGCTGGATTTTGTCGAGCAACCAACACCGGCTCCCCAGCCGGCGACAGGAGAACACAAGCAATGAGCAGAGTGGCGGTGGTAACGGGCGGGACGCGCGGTATCGGTGAGGGTATTAGTGTCGCGCTCAAAGCGCAGGGCTACAAGGTCGCGGCCACCTATCACGGCAATGACGCGAAGGCGCAGGATTTCAAGCAGCGCACCGGCATTCCGGTCTTTAGGTTCGACGTGGCGGATTATGCCGCCTGCCAACAGGGTGTAGCGGCGATTGTTAAAGAAGTCGGTGCCATCGAGATTTTGGTCAACAATGCCGGCATCACACGTGATGCGCTGCTCCATAAAATGACTTTGGAGCAGTGGCAAGAAGTGATGCGCACCAATCTTGACTCCATGTTCAACATGTCGCGTTTGGTGATCGAAGAGATGCGGGGCAAGGGGTTTGGCCGCATTATCAATATCAGCTCCATTAACGGCCAAGCCGGTCAACTGGGGCAAACCAATTATTCGGCGGCCAAGGCTGGTGTTATCGGCTTCACCAAGGCATTGGCACAGGAAAGCGCCATCAAAGGCATCACGGTCAATTGCATCGCGCCTGGTTATATTGATACGGAGATGGTGCGCGCCGTCCCGCAGAATGTACTGGATGCCATTATCGCTAAAATTCCGGTCAAGCGTCTCGGCACCGCGCAGGATATCGCTCGTGGCGTGGTGTTTCTGGCCGGCGAAGATGCCGGCTTCATCACTGGCTCCACGCTCACGCTGAATGGCGGACAATATATTACCTGAGCCTCGGCTAAACCCCAGCCGACCATGGGCGGGCGTCGTCGCGGTCGTGCGGCGAGGGGAAGAGTTTTTGATGACACTGCGCGCTAAGCCGCCGCGGCAGGGTGTGTGGGGTTTGCCGGGCGGCGCGTTGCAGCTGGGCGAAACAGCCTTCGCGGCCACTATCCGTGAAGTAAGGGAGGAAACCGGCATTCTTTGCCAGCCGTTGCGCTGCTTCACGACCGTGGACGTGATAGAACGCGCGGCGGACAGCACGATTGAATATCATTTTCTCCTTGCCGCCGTGCTGGCGGAATGGCTTTCCGGCGATGTGCAGGCCGCGGACGATGCGCAGGCAGCGCGCTGGTTTGCCTTGGCAAATCTATCATCAGTGCCGCATTTCCCGCATACCGAAGAGCTCGTGCGGCAGGCTGGCGTAGCATAACGTCGATATTTGCCCGCTGCTGCGAACCAAGCCAAGCAGGCCGGAGGCCTGAGCCAGGCGTTTGAGGGAATATAAACCTAGTTCCGCGCCCGCGAGAGGCGCAGGCTTTCGATCTCCTCCAACTTTGGCAGTTCGGAGGACAATTCAATGAGGCTAGAGCAACGCCCGCGTCCGCGTGAAACGGCGACGAACGACCATTCCTGTTGCTGATGACGAAAAATACTGCTGACCGAACCTTTGGCCACATCATAACCGTGCTGGTTGGCGATTTCATCCAGCTTCTTCTCAGTTAAGAACAGCCCCGACTTGATGAGCATGGTGACCGAAACCGCTTGCTTGCCAGGCAAGATTGTTTCCAGTTTGCTGCCCCACATCATGAAAACGACCGAGAGCAGCGCCAGCATGATTGCCGCCGGATAAAACCCGACTCCCACCAGCACGCCGATGGCCGATGACGCCCAGATGGAGGCCGCGGTTGTCAGACCGCTGATATTCATGCCATCGCGCATGATGATCCCGGCGCCAAGGAAGCCGATGCCGGTGACGATGCCCTGAATGACACGGGTGGGATCAATCATGCTGTTGACCAGCGTGTGCCCGCCGCCGAACCAATAGCTGGGATAGCCGGCAACCACTGTCAGCGCGCAGCTGGCCATGCAGACCAGCCCATAGG
>CAYOGS010000006.1:0-19136 GCA_964403435.1 uncultured Rhodospirillales bacterium
CTTCGCCGTCGCCTAATTCCTTCTGAATCGCCTTCATTTGCTCGTTGAGATAATATTCGCGCTGCGATTTTTCCATCTGCCGCTTTACGCGGTTGCGAATACGCTTTTCGACCTGCAGTACACCAATTTCGCCTTCCATGAAGGCGAAGATTTTCTCCAAGCGGTCAACAACCACCGGCAGCTCCAAAATCCCCTGTTTCTCGGCGATTTTCAGTGCCAGATGCGAGGCCACCGTATCGGCTAGTTTGCCAGGTTCTTCAATTTGGTTGATAGAAACCAAAACTTCCGGTGGAATTTTCTTGTTGAGTTTAATGTATTGCTCGAATTGGCCAGCCACCGCGCGCGCCAGCGCCTCGATCTCGGCGGCATCACCCAGCTCTTCCGTCATTAGCGCGGCTTGAGCCTGAAAGAAATCAGCATTTTCGGTGAATCGAACGACGCTTGCACGCTGCCCGCCTTCCACAAGCACCTTCACCGTTCCATCGGGTAATTTAAGCAGCTGTAAAACGGTGCCGATGGTACCGACTGTATAAAGGTCCTCTTTATTCGGGTCATCCTGCGCTGCGTTTTTCTGGGTCAGCAACAGGATCTGCTTATCTTCTTGCATGACGTCTTCAAGGGCCCGCACCGACTTCTCGCGACCGACAAAGAGAGGCACAATCATGTGCGGGAAGACCACGATATCGCGGAGCGGCAGGACCGGGTAAACGAGCCCGCCCGGAACCGCAGTAACGGAAGACAACACCATGACCATCCCTTTCGGAAACCAATCGCTCGACGACGACCCTCAATGTAAAATGGGGCGCCACCAAGGAATTTTCAATCCATAGACAAGTTTATTACTGTGCCAGAGCCGGTACAACAACCGCAAGGATGAAGCAAACTTATGTCACGCTTTACCAAGAAGCGCGGCGCATTCATCACAGCACAAACTAACCGGAATTATGAGGCCATCCTCGCAATAGCTTGAAATAGAAGCAATTTATGAGAAATAATGGCGCAACAGAACTGCGGACAATTTTCGAGGCTGTGTATAGAAGAGCCGGCTAAGCAGAAACCCCTGCCCCCTTGCCACGCTCGGCGCCATGCACGAACACCGGCTTAGCCTTGCCTTCCACCACTTCCTTGCCGATGACCACTTTTTCCACATTTGCCTGGCCGGGAATATCATACATTGGCTCAAGCAAAATGGCTTCCATAATGGACCGCAAGCCACGCGCACCAGTCTTACGCGCGATAGCCTTTTGGGCAATGCCGGACAAAGCGTCAGTCGTGATCTCCAACTGCACATCTTCCATCTCAAACAACCGCTGATATTGCTTCACGAGCGCGTTCTTCGGTTTTGTAAGAATGTCAATCAGCGCGGCCTCATCCAGATCACCCAGTGTCGCCACCACCGGCAGGCGACCGATAAATTCTGGTATCAATCCGAATTTCAACAAATCGTCAGGTTCGACCTGCTGGAGCAGCTCTCCTGTACGCCGCTCTTCCGGCCCACGCACGTCAGCACCGAAGCCAATCGAAGACCCGCGGCCGCGTTGCGAGATGATTTTTTCCAAACCGGCAAAAGCCCCGCCGCAAATGAAAAGAATGTGGGTTGTGTCCACTGGCAGGATTGCCGGCTGCGGATGTTTGCGCCCGCCCTGCGGCGGCACGGAAGCGACTGTGCCTTCCATGATCTTCAACAAGGCCTGCTGCACGCCCTCACCGGAGACATCGCGTGTAATAGACGGGTTGTCAGACTTACGGCTGATCTTGTCCACTTCGTCAATATAAACGATACCACGCTGTGCGCGCTCGACATTATAGTCGGCAGCCTGAAGGAGTTTGAGGATGATGTTTTCGACATCTTCGCCGACATATCCGGCCTCGGTCAGTGTCGTGGCATCGGCCATCGTGAACGGAACGTCAATGATCCGCGCTAGGGTCTGAGCCAGCAACGTCTTGCCGCTACCTGTCGGCCCGACCAACAGGATATTGGACTTCGCCAATTCAACGTCAGACTGCTTCCCACCATGCGCTAACCGCTTATAATGATTATGTACCGCCACCGACAACACGCGCTTGGCGTGTTCCTGACCGATGACATAATCGTCCAGAACTTGCTTGATATCCTTGGGCGAAGGCACACCTTCGCGCGACTTAACCAGCGTGGTCTTACTTTCTTCGCGGATGATATCCATGCACAACTCAACGCATTCATCGCAGATGAATACGGTCGGGCCGGCGATAAGCTTCCGCACTTCGTGCTGGCTTTTGCCGCAAAAAGAACAATAGAGCGTGTTCTTGCTATCTGTTCCCGCCGACTTGGTCATTAAAACAACCCGCCTTCCTCTTGGTAGAGCAACCAACCGAACTCAATACTAATATTAACGATAGCTACGGAGAGCCATGCTGTCCAGCCCACCATTCCCACAACTTCCGAAAAAACTTTTTCAGTAAGCACTTGACGAACAGATACGCGTGTCCGTTCCTAGCTTAGGGCGCCTATGGTTACCGGAGTCTTAAACGCTTCGCGTGTCTATTCGGTCGGTATCTGGGCGGCAACCGGGAAGTTATTTCTGCCTTTGCAAAGCGTTCAAGGCATCCTGCTGCAGTATGCCTACCGACACCTCATTGACCTTACGCCAAAGTGCTCGGGTGTGGCCACGCAAGACCTGCACCCACTTCTGACCCGACTTGGTCTTAAAAAAAGTGACAAATGCCCGCAATTCGTCGTCCTCTATGTCAGAGTAGACAAAATCCATGGCGTAAATCATCTGTTCAGGTGCATCACGTTGTGCCGTCAAGATTCCTGTTTTAGCCTCAAGCAGCTTGGCTTGATCTTTGACCACGTTAGCAAGTATCTCGAGAAAATCGTCAAGCACCTGACGCTGGGTCGCTCCGGCTCTGCTCACATAGTCTAACTCGCGTAAGATTTCAGTGCGATCGAAATCGCGCACACGCGAGGCGCCAGAGGCTGCCGCTTCTTGCAATTTTTTTAAGCCCTCTTGCGTGGTTGCGGCGCGATCAGCCTGCAGAATTTTCTTGGCTGTGGCTCCATTATACCAGGTCAAGACATCCTTTTTAGTATCAGCATCCAACAACCGTCGAACATCGGCTCGGATCATGCCAATCAAAGCATCAACCACCCCGGACTCATTGACCTTCTGCGCCGCCGCTAGTCGCTCTTCGTCGCTCATATTTGGTTTAGAACGCTCAATAGCTGCATGAATGAGAGACGGGGCAGTAGTGACGCTACCACTCAGGCCGGTTAAAGCCATCAGCTCGTCAATATCCTGATCACTATATACGTTCGTGGCGACTTTCCCTCCCATGTCCACGGCCGCCATGACCGTCGTCGCGGGCGCCAGCATCAGCGACACGGCCAGCAACATTCCCAAGGCCGGCAATCCGCGCATCTTAAGCTGCCTTGGCTTCGGGCTCGGCACCACCTGGCCGCTTCTCTACCACAGCATCAATCAACCCGAACGTCTTGGCTTCATCTGCAGACATGAAATTATCACGTTCAACCGCTGCCGATACCTTGTCGAACGTCTGGCCGGTATGCTTGACGTAAATATGATTCAGCCGCTCCCTCAGCTTCAGGATTTCACGTGCCTGAATTTCGATATCCGTGGCCTGACCACGTGCGCCACCAGATGGCTGATGAATCATGATGCGGCTATTGGGCAATGAGAACCGCTTACCCTTCTCGCCCGCGCACAACAACAGCGAACCCATCGAGCAAGCCTGCCCGATGCAGACGGTTGAAACCGGACTGCGGATATACTGCATGGTATCATACATAGCCATACCGCTGGTCACGACTCCACCAGGCGAGTTGATGTAGAGGGAAATCTCCTTGTTGGGATTTTCTGCTTCCAGAAAGAGCAGCTGCGCGCAAACCAGGCCGGACATATGATCCTCAACCTCGCCCTGCAGAAAAACGATACGCTCCTTCAGCATCCGCGAGAAAATGTCATAGGACCGCTCGCCGCGCGCCGTTTGCTCTAGCACCATGGGCACCAGCTGGTTGACATAGTGATCAACGGGATCGCGTTCAAATACCGGCATGGCGGACTCCAGGGCAAGGGATTCGGGTCATTTTCTCTAAGATAGATAACCCGCCACCGGCTCAGTGGCAAGGGCACTACCGAGCCCAGGCTTTGCAGAAGACACTTATGCGTCTTGCGCCGCGGCCAGATAAGCGGAGCCTTGCATTTCATACAACCGGCTGGCCGTGCGCTGAAACATCGCCGCGTACTGCCCGGCTGCCGGATAAAGCGCCTCTGGCTGGGCTTGTGCAGCCAGCGCCAACTTCACTTTAGCCTCATATAAGCTGTCAACCAGGGTGATGAAACGAATGGCCTCGTTGCCTTGCTCGGCTTGAAATTGCGGAACTCCATCGAGCAAAACTGCGCGAAAAGTAGTAGACACCGCTTGGTAATCCGCTGCCCCGAGCGGCCGGCCACATAGTTCCGCAAAATCGCACCATAACACGCCATGCGCAGTACGGCTGAATGCCACGACACGGTTTTGCACCGGCACAATCATGGTCTCCGGCGCAGCATTGGCGGCAAGACCGGCGAATAGGTCCGCCAAGCCGGCACTGCTAGCGGCACCGAGCGGCGTAAAATAGACCGGGTGTCCACGCAGAAAATCCAGCCGATAATCTCGCTCTCCGGCAACATTAAGCACTTCAACATGCTGCTTGAGCAAGGTGATAAAAGGCAGAAAATTGGCACGCTGCAGACCGCCGGCGTATAAGTTCTCCGGTGCGGTGTTGGACGTCGCCACCAGCGTTACCCCGGCAGCGAACAGCGCCCCAAACAGCCGTGACAAAATCATCGCGTCGGCGATATCCGTCACCTGAAATTCGTCGAAGCACAGAATGCGGTAACGGTCAGCGATTTCTTGCGCGATTTTAGGCAATGGATCAGAGCCATGATCGGATTGCTGCCGCCAGGCATGCAAGGCTTGATGCACCTCGATCATAAAAGCATGAAAATGAACACGGCGCTTCTTAGACTCAGCAAGGGCGACGAAGAACATGTCCATAAGCATGGATTTGCCACGTCCCACCGGGCCGTGCAGATAAATCCCACGGGTATAATCGGCAGCTGGGAAGCTACGCCAAAACGCCAACCGGCCGGCGGGAACCTTCTCGACCCGCCCAGCAAGATCCTCTAACGCCACCACCACTTTGGCCTGCAGGGCGTCAGGCCGCAGCTTCCCGGCTGCCAGCGCCGCCTGATACATATCGGAAATGCGCATCACGATTCTTCTTGCATGGCTGGCTCGGTTCTATTGTATTCATCAAAGTTACGCCATAAGGAAAACATGGCTTTCCGTTTCAGCTCATCGATCAGCAACGACTTCAGCACGGGTGACCGTCAATCGCTGGGCGAAAAAGCCCGAGCTATCAATTGGGGTTTAGTCCTGCTGGTCATTTTAGTCAGTAGCATCGGCATTGCTATGCTCTTTTCGGCCGGTGGCAAATCCTGGGAGCCGTGGGCCAAACCACAACTCATCCGCCTTGGCGTCGGTGGGGTAGCCATGCTGTGCCTGGCTTTTGTGGATGTGCGTTGGTGGCTGCGCCTCGCTTACCCGCTCTATGCCGTCATGCTGGCACTCCTCATTGTGGTTGAGGTTAAAGGCCATATCGGTATGGGCGCTCAACGCTGGATCAATCTCGGCTTTTTTGTCTTGCAACCCTCTGAATTAATGAAGATCACACTGGTGCTAGCGCTTGCCCGTTATTTCCATGGCCTGACGCCAGATGCTATCGGCCAAATCCGCTCCCTCCTCGCTCCAGCCGTCATGGCCTTGCTGCCGATCGGTCTGGTGCTGATGCAACCCAATCTCGGCACTGCCACGCTGCTCGCCGGTGTAACTGGCACGATGTTTTTTGTCGCCGGTGTACGCAAATGGAAATTCGCTGCACTTGGCACTGCCATCGGGGGATGTCTACCGCTCGTCTGGCATTATTATATGCACGACTACCAGAAAAAAAGGGTGTTAACATTTTTGGAGCCGGAAGCAGACAAACTTGGGGCTGGCTATAACATTATGCAATCCAAAATCGCTCTCGGCTCTGGCGGCTTGTTTGGCAAAGGCTTTGGCCAGGGCACGCAAAGCCAGCTACAGTTCTTACCGGAAAAGCACACCGATTTTATATTTGTGGTTTTAGCGGAAGAGTTCGGGCTCTTCGGCACGCTGCTCTTGCTGGCGCTCTATGCTCTGATCTTAGTTTATGGCCTGCTGATCGCCATCAACTGCCAAAGCCAGTTCGCTCGCTTGGCAGCGCTGGGCTTGACGATCAACTTCTTTCTCTATCTCTGCGTCAATATCTGCATGGTCACGGGTCTCATTCCGGTGGTCGGAATTCCCTTGCCGCTGGTGTCTTATGGTGGCACTGCGCTACTCACGCTGCTATTGGCTTTTGGCGTTTTACTCAGCCTTTCGGTCCATCGTCACAGCCGCATCTCGCGCACCGGAATGCAAGGTTAACGGTTCCGGTAAATCACAGTAAACAAGTCATAATTTTCTTAGCCACGATATAGTTGCGAGAAACGTTTTTTGTTTTCAGCATTTCGTGTTTATGTGGACGTTGAACAAACAGATTAACAGCCGGTCACCGGCGCGGCGGCTTTGCAATGCCATTTTCCTCCACTACTTATATGACGCTCTGCGGCCTGCTGCGCGATGCTATGCTCGTGCCCAGTGATGCGGCGCCGGTGTTGGCGCGGGCGGCGCAGGAATTGGCGGCGGTGCCGGTGCAGGATTTGCCACCGGAACTGCGCCAAGATGCGCGTAAGCTAGCGGCGTTGCAGCAGGCCGGCTTCTCGAACGTGCGGCAGAACACCGGCACTTCAATGAGCAAGGTGACGGCTCGGCCAGTATCGCGCCCGTAGGCTGCCGTACCTTCCGACCAGCAAAGAGATTAGATATGCGCCACCGGCCACCAGGATAATGGCCGGCCCTGGTGCTACACTTGCATGATAGGACAGAAGCAAGCCGCACATGCCTGCAACGACGCCCAGCAACGCGGCAAGCAGAATGATGGTGTCCAGATGCTGCGCCCAGAAGCGCGCCGTAATGGCCGGTATGAGCATCATGCCCACCGCCATCAATGTGCCGAGCACCTGAAACCCAGCGACGAGATTAAGCGTGACCAACAGGAGGTAGCCCACGCGCATGGCAGTTAATGCGCCGCCCTGGCTTGCAAAAAATGTTGGATCACTCATGGCGATGACAAGGGGCCGATAGAGCATCGCCACGATGAGCAAAGAGCAGCTCGCGATGCCGGTTATAAGCCACAGCCCGGCTTCATCCACCGCCAGCACAGAACCAAACAAGAGATGCGTCAAATCCACCGCACTACCGTGCCATGAGATCAGCATCACTCCAGAGGCAAGCGCGATGAGATATAAGGCAGCAAAACTGGCGTCTTCCCGCAGGGCACTGACCCGAGTCAGCAGCCCGGCCATCACGGCCACTACGGCGCCTGCGCAAAAACCGCCGAGACTCATCAATGGTAAGGAAAGCCCCGCTGTGACAAATACCAGCGCCACGCCGGGCATGATCGCGTGTGACATGGCGTCAGCCATCAGACTCATGCGTCGTAACACCAGAAGGACGCCCATCGGCGCACTGGCGCAGGCCACGGCCAGCACGGCAACCAAAGCGCGCCGCATAAAGGCATAGTCAACGAAGGGGGCTACGAGCCAATCATACATCATGTGGCCGGCGGTCTAGGCGGGTGATCATGCGGCGGCAGGTCGCGGGCGCACAAATCGGCTTCGTTATGCCAACTTTCCGCCAGCAGCCTGGCCTGCTGCAAATGCTCCGGCTGTAGCACTTGCCGCACGGGACCAGCTGCCACCAATTCGCGCGCTAGCATCAGCGCCTCTGGGCAATAGGCTTCCGCCATGCCCAAATCATGCATGACCAACAAGATCGTACGCCCCTCGTCCCGCCATTGTTGCAACAAGGGCAGCAAATCAGCCACGGTGCGGCTGTCAATGGGTGCGAATGGCTCGTCTAATAAAATAATCTGTGCGTCTTGAACAATCAATCGGGCGAACAGTGCCCGCTGAAACTGGCCGACGGACAGGCTCGCGATCGGCCGGTCAGCAAAGGCGGCAAGCCCCACGCGCGCCAAGGCCGCCAGGCTCTGCGCCGCATGGCTGGCATCAAGCCGCCGCCAGCTGCCCAAACGGCGCCAGTGGCCGAAATTGACAATATCCAACACCCGCAGTGGAAAATCGCGTTCAATTTCACTTTGCTGGGGCAAGTAAGCACAATCCTGCGGTGCATGACCTACCGGCCAGAGAATATGTCCAGACATCAGCGGCATAATGCCCATGATTGCCTTTAGCAATGTACTCTTGCCGCCGCCATTGGGACCGATGATGGCCGTCAAGCTGCCGGGTGCGAAGCGAGCCGATAGGTGATGCACGGCGGGGTGCCGGTCATAACCCGCAGTAAGATCGCACAACTCCAACATGCGTCACGCCACCGCGAGCCAAGTCGCCGCCAACAGCGCCATCACGAGGAGAGCGGCCAGTGCCACGCGGCGGCCAGCACCAGCATCACAGGCGGAAGGGTGAATAGAGTTCATACCGCCAATCTGCCGCAAATGTAACATTATATCAAATAGAGAATCATGATGGCAGCCTCATCGCTCCGCTTGCGTTTTCATCATGGACAGCATTTTTATTCCCGCATATAGCCAAGCGGGAACTTGCACGGAAAACTGGCCATGCTTTATCACGATATTGTCACCTGGCTGGAATCGCATTGGGATTGGTGGATCGTCTTCGGCTTTTGCGGCCAAGGCTTGTTCATGATGCGATTCCTCTACCAGTGGTTAGCCAGCGAGAAGGCTGGCAAAAGTGTCATCCCGCTTGCCTTCTGGTATTTCAGCATCCTCGGCGGCGTCACGACTTTCATCTACGCCTTGCACCGCGAAGATCCAGTTTTCATATTTGGACAGGGTACTGGCCTGCTGATCTATATTCGCAATCTTCAACTGGTGTATCGTGAACGACGTGCTACCGCTACGCCACAGCAGTCTTGATGCTCACAGCCTGACCTGGCGCGCCTATTTGCTGCTACTGTTGCTGGGTCTTGTTTTATTCCTGCCCGGAATTGCAGCTCTGCCACCGCTGGACAGGGACGAGCCGCGCTATACCCAGGCCAGCAAACAGATGCTTGAAACCGGCAATTACGCCGATATCCGCTTCATGCGGGAGACACGCTATAAAAAACCCGTCGGGATTTATTGGCTGCAGAGTGCAAGTGCCCGATTGTTCGGCGAACCGCCCTATGACGTTATCTGGCCTTACCGCCAGCCTTCAGTCCTTGCTGGCATCCTGACACTATGCCTTATAGCCTGGGGCTTCAGTCGCTTGTCCGGCGCCCGAACCGGCCTTCTCGCCGCGTTCATTTTCGCATCCTGTTTTCAACTCGTCTTCGAAAGTCATATTGCCAAGACCGACGCCGCATTGCTGGCTTGCAGCACCGGCGCGCAACTCATTCTCGCGCAGGCCTATACCGGACGAATCAGTGCCCGATGGGCGTATCTCTTCTGGTTCCTGCAGGCAATTGGCATCCTCATCAAAGGCCCGATTGCGCCGCTCGTCAGCGGCCTCACATTCTTAGCTTTGTGGCTGGCAGATGGCCGCCGCGCCGCCTGGGCCCGCCAAATGCGGTTGCTGCCCGGCCTGGCACTGTGCGCCGCCATCGTACTGCCCTGGCTGATATGGATCGCGCTGGCCAGCCAAGGCAAATTCTTAGCAGAATCTGCCGGCCATGATTTGTTAGGGAAAATTTTTCAGGGGCAGGATCGCGGTTTTCTGCCACCCGGCTATCACACCTTGCTACTCGCGGTGTGGTTTTTGCCGCAAGCCACACTGGTACTGGCTGGCTTGCGCCATGGGTGGAACAACTGCACAGCCAGCCGGCAACGCTTCGCCCTGGCCTGGATCATTCCGTTCTGGTTGCTCTACGAACTTATCGCTACCAAACTGCCGCATTATGTCTTGCCGGTTTATCCTGCTTTGGCCTGGCTGGCCGCCAGTGCTGCCGCGCAGCACGATTTGCCGGCACCCAGCCAGTGGTGGCGACTCGGCGTCATTGCTCAAGCGACCGCGTTAATTATTGCTGCGCTCGGCTTAATGCTAGCGCCCTGGTGGCTGGCTGACCTATCGGTGCTGGCAGCACTCCTCGGTGCTGTAGCCTTCGTGATGGCCTGGCACCAAGCGCGCACATTTTGGTCGGAGCCGCAGCACGCCGCCCTCTACGGTCTCGGCGCTGCTGCCTGTCTGTTTATCGGCTGCTTCGGTCTGGTGCTTCCGGCCACCCGTGCCTATTGGCTGAGCCCAAATTTAGCACAATTTTATCTCGCCCATCGCCCCTGTCCGCTGACCTCTCGCCTGGTGACGGAAGGTTATAATGAGCCGAGCCTGACTTTTCTTAGTGGCACCAACACCTATTTCGCCAACAATCCGGCGCGCGCAGCGCATTGGCTGGCGGTTGACGCTTGCACCGTCGTCAGTGTGCGCAGTGGGGCGAAAGAACAAGCCTTTCTGACGGCCCTCGCGGTTAATGGCGGTAGGTTCGAATGGATTGGCAGTGTCAGTGGCTTTCATTACAATGGCGGCGGCTGGCAGACCCACAATTTTTACCGCCGGCCTTTGTCGCCGCCGCCCCTGGATTTGACGATGCTCACAGATTTTTGGACCCGCCGCCCCGAGCCGCTGCAGCTTGGCATAGGCTCAGCTCCGGCGGCGCCTTGACCCGCGCGCAGGTAGGCTACGCCATTTTGTTCATCGCCATCTTGATGGCCATATTTGGTTTTGACCGCGATATTGCTTTGGCTTTCGGCGCGATGAAAACTGGACAGCCCGCTGTTATTGAATTCTTTAAATCCATCACCGTGCTTGGCCTAAGCAAATGGTATCTCTGGCCGCTGGGACTGTTTCTCATCGGCATTGGCGTCCTGCTACGGCACCGTCCGGCACTACGCCCTCAATTATTATCGCATTGGCAGAGCGCGGGTTTCTTATTCGCCAATCTCGCCCTTTCGGGGCTCGCGGTTAACGTCTTGAAAATCATCATCGGGCGTCCGCGCCCAGTTTTGTTACTGGAAAGCGGGATCTTCAATGACTTCGTGCCCTTCAGTTTTGCCTCGCGCTTATGGTCATTCCCGTCCGGGCATTCTGCCACTGCATTGTCGCTGGCGCTGTCGCTCGCAGTCTTATTTCCGCGCTGGCGTCTGCCTTTGCTGCTGTTCGCCGGCACCATTGCCGCGTCACGCATCGTCGTCACTGCGCACTATCTCAGCGATACCATGGCTGGCTTCGCCGTCGCCGCGCTCGTGTTCAATGGCACGCAAATCTACTTCGCGCGTCGCAGTTGGGCACCATTTGCTACCACGCATAAAAGGGGCAACATATTACCCCCGCAGGTTTAAGGAAATTTCCCTTGATTCCTAACTGTGCCTAGCCTAAATCCAATTTATGACCGGACGCAAAGCAGCACAAAAACTACCAAGCTGGCTGCAGAACCTGCTTGATCTCATGGCGCAGCAGGAGATCAGCCCACGTCAACTCTCACTTCAAGCCGGTCTAAATCCCACCGCCGTACGCGACATGTTATCAGGGCGTGCGCGTAACCCGCGATATGACACGTTGCAAGCCATCGCTAAAGTCTTGGACACGACGCCGGCCTATCTAATGGGTGATGCCGTAACGCGCCGCGAACTCCGCAACGGCAGTATCACCGAACCAGACCAGTTAGAACTGCTGACGGAAATTATCGCGCGCCTGCAGGAGACGGCTGAGTCCATGCGTCGCAAGTTAACGGCCAAGGAATTGGCCAGCATGACGACGACGCTATACCGCCAGATCATTGTCAGCGACGACGCCCAACCCAGCAGTCAAAACCTGGATAACCAGGCACGCGCTCTGGTATCTTATGCTATGCTACATTTGGCCACGCCCTCGCAAAAGCAGGCAAAACGTGCATCAAATTGATAACTAACCAGAATGCAACTCTGGATTTAGTTTATTTATGCCTGCGCTCATCGTAGGGTTGCGCCATAGTTTGCTGACAGAGTGCAAACAATATTCTAAGACGCAGTCTTGGATCTTGAGGACAGAACAGAATAATTCGTTTAACCGGCACACGCCATGTTGCAGTTACTTACCGCAACGTCACTAATCATCACGCTAACGAGGCATCGATACTGTTAATGGCCGTGCGCAGCACGAGCAGCGCTGTGAGCAAGTCCTAGCACAGCATGGAACGAATTCGTCTGCACAACCACTACGAAAAAACTAAACTTCTTGCCACTTTTCATTATGTTACCAAGTATCGCCAAACGCCCTCAGCGGGGCGTTTAGAGGTTTTTGCAGTAGATATATTACGCTAGCGCTCAACGAGAGGCCTCACCCTGAACTGCCTGCGGCGCGCTTGAAATTGCCTTGTCAGATGAATTCAAGCTCTTTCTAGATAGACGCTTACAGAATAAGGGATATTTCCCAATATATTAGGATATTTCCCATATTCCTTAGAGCAGCAGCGGCCCTCACCCACCGCACTGAATAGGAACATCATGCTGCAGACTGCCCACCGCAAGCCCCTACCGTACTGCAGACAGACACGCGACCCGCCGGCTGAATACATAACTTTGTACCGCCTGATGGAGATAAACATTCATCTATGACAGCCCCCTGGTTATAAGCCCTCTGGTGCCCTCACCGAGCGGCGCGGTGGCGGCTTATGCCGCTGATACCCCAAATAATTCACACAGACCAACCTCGGATTAGTGGCAGATATCAGCGCCGCTCAAACAGCTTTTCCAGATCAGCCAGCTGCAACGTGATATAAGTCGGCCGGCCGTGATTGCACTGACCGCTATTGGGTGTCTGCTCCATCTGCCGCAGCAGCGCGTTCATCTCCGCCACGTTCAACGCCCGGCCAGAGCGCACGGAACCATGGCAGGCCATGGTGGCGCAGATATGCTCCAACTGGCCACGCAGACCATGGCTCTGCTCATATTCAACTAAGTCTTCCGCCAGGTCTCGCACCAGCGCCGCCACGTTCACCCGACCAAGTAAGGCAGGTACTTCACGGACCAGTACCGTGCCGGTGCCGAATGACTCAAGCACTAAGCCCAACGTTGCGAATTCATCATCCTGTGCCAGCAAACGCCCGGCTGCGACCTCGCCCAGTTCGACAATCTCAGGTAGCAGAAGGATTTGCCGTTCCATGGCGCGCCCAGCTTCGCCACTCAAATTCAGCGCCGCTTTCATCCGTTCATAGACGATGCGTTCGTGCGCAGCATGTTGGTCAACCAGCACCAGCCCGAGCGTGGTTTGCGCCACTATATAATTGCCGTGCACCTGTGCTAGCGCAGCGCCCAAGCGATAATGCTGCTCCGCCCCTATTTCAGCTGTCGCCGTCACAACCCGTGCCTCGGGCATGGCCACAAATCCGTGCTGCGCCAGGTTCGCCTGCCCCATAACTGTTGAAGGTTTATAGCTATACCCGCCATTTGACGAGATATACGCCTGGAGCCCACCTCCATTGGTCTCAGTGTTAAAGGCCGCTAACGTCTGCTGCGCCAGTGCAGGAGCTGCATAATATCCGCCCATCTGAAGCGTCTGGCGGATCGCCGCCACCACCATTCCACGCATGGCTGCTGCATCCCGGAAGCGCACTTCGGCTTTAGCCGGATGCACATTCACATCGACCTCTGCCTGAGGCAGTGTGATGAACAAGGCCAGCGCAGCATGACGGCCAGAGGGAAGCAGGTCGCCATAGCCGCCGCGCAGTGCTGCGAGCAGCAATCTGTCCCGGACCGGCCGGCCGTTTACGAACAGATATTGCAGAGCGGTCGTCGGCCGGTTGAATGTCGGCAGTCCGATATAACCACTGATGACAGTGTCGCCGCGCTTCAGCGCCACCGGCACGGCGTTAGCCATGAAATCTTCGCCCAGCACCGCAGCCAGCCGGCGCGACAACACTGCATCTGGTTCCCCAGCCTCAGCATCGAGCCGCAACGGGCGGCGGCCTTCTTCGATTAATGTAAATTGCACATCCGGTCGGCTCAGTGCCAACCGCTCCAGCGTCTCCCGCGCCTGATCGCCTTCCGCTCGCGGACTCTTCAAAAATTTTAGCCGTGCCGGTGTGGCGTAAAACAAATCGCGCACCTCGACCCGCGTACCCGGCGCCATAGCCGCGGGCTGCACGGGATGCATCGTCCCGCCCTCGACCGAAAGGCGCGCCCCTTCCGTCATCGTCGCGGGCCGTGACTGTAGGCTCAACCGCGCCACCGCCCCGATGGAAGGCAAAGCCTCGCCGCGAAAGCCGAGACTACGGATTACCGTCAAATCATCGTCCGGCAATTTGGAGGTTGCGTGGCGCTGTAGGGCGAGCGGCAGTGCATCTGGCTCTATGCCGTGTCCGTTATCTGAGACAACGATCAGGGACTGCCCACCTTCCCGCAATGTGACGGAAATTTCTGTAGCGCCCGCATCAAGAGCGTTTTCAACTAATTCCTTGACGACCGCGGCCGGCCGCTCAATCACCTCGCCCGCTGCTATCTGGTTGACCAACGTCTCCGGCAGCAGGCGAATCTTGCTCATTGCTTCTTCGGCCGCAGTAGAGCCAGCAAGCCGTTCGTAGAAGCATCGCGTGGCTGCGGCGTGCCTGTGGCGCGCAGATCGTCATACAGACTGCCGGCCAGCTGCTTGCCCAACTCCACACCCCATTGGTCGAAAGCGTTGATATCCCACACCACGCTTTGCACGAACACTTTATGCTCATACAAAGCCGTCAACATGCCCAAATGGAAGGCATCGAGCTTGTCGAGCAGAATCATATTACTGCATCGGTTGCCAGGAGCCACACGATGCGGCACCACGCCCGCGTCAAGCGTGCTGGCCGTCAGGCTGATAGCGTCACGGCCGCGCAGAAGCGCCTCGGGCTGCGCCAGCAGATGCGCGTGCATCACAATTTCATGCGCCGGATCGTCGAACCCGTTATTGACGATTCCGATGAAATCGGCCGGCACGTTATCTGTACCCTGATGCAGCATTTGGTAATAGCTATGCTGCCCCACTGTTCCGGCACTGCCGAAGACCACGGGGCTGGTAGCGTAATCCAGTTTCTCGCCGCTCCGATTAACTGACTTGCCGTTGCTCTCCATCTCCAGCTGCTGCAGGAAGGTAGGGAACAACCTCAGCCTTTCGGCATAAGGCAATACGGCCAAGGCAGAACAAGCGCGGAAATTGCGGTTCCAGATGCCGATCAGCCCCAGCAGCACCGGCAAATTGCGCTGCGGCGGCGCTTCCCGGAAATGCGTGTCCAGTGCTGCAGCCCCCGCCCGCAAAGCATCGAACTGCTCCATACCCAAGGCGAGTGCGATGGATAAGCCCACAGCGGACCACAAGCTGTAGCGCCCACCAACCCAATCCCAAAAGCCGAAGACATTGGCGTCCAGCACACCGAAGGCGGCCGTGGCCTTTAAGTTGGTGGAAACCGCCAACAAATGGCGCGGCAACGCCGCTTCGCCCAACTGCGCAACAAGCCAGCACCGCGCCGTGTTGGCATTCAACATCGTTTCTTGTGTCGTGAAGGTTTTTGAAGCGATAACGAACAATGTCTGCGCTGGATTACAGCGAGCGAACACACGTTGCAACTCGTCGGCGTCCGCGTTGGCCACGAAATGCAAACGCGGCACGGCACGGTAATTCTCCAATGCCGTCACCACGAAGCGCGGCCCGAAATCCGAGCCACCGATGCCGATATTGACGATATCGGTGATGCGATCGCCCTTCGCCCCTAGCCACGAACCACTGCGGATGGCCTCCACGGTTGTGGCCATGCGTTGCAGCACATCCTGGATACCTGGCATAACGTCATGCCCGCCGACCAACAGCGGCGCCCCCGCCCCGCGCCGCAGCGCAGTGTGCAGCACGGCGCGCTTCTCGGTATGGTTGATAATCTCGCCCGAGAACATACGATCACGCCAACCAGCCACATCCTGCGCCTGCGCGAGCGCCAGGAGCGCAACCAGAGCCGCATCGTCAATATTCTGTTTGGAATAATCCAACAGCAGCCCAGGCAAGCGCGCCTGAAAGCGGTCGAATCGGGTTGCGTCGGCAGCGAACATGTCCGAGAGTGTGACGTTTCGTAAACGCAAGGCATGGTCTTGCAGGGCGTGCCAGGCCGGAGATTGAGTCAGTTTAGTCATTGACGAAATCTTCCTTGCTGTCGGGCTGAATACCTTCCGGCTTGCCAGTGACGACCAGGGTCAACCGAGCCGGATCGAGCAGGCGTTTGGCCACTCGCGCAGCATCCGCTAGCGTCACGGCACGGAACAAGCCTTCCCGCTCATCCAAATAATCCATGGGCAGGCGGTCTTGTTGCAGGCTGAGCAGGATGCTGGCGATCGCGCCGGATGAAGTAAAGCCGGTAACCGATGAACCAATGAGATAATCACGCGCCGACTGCAGCTCGGCGTCCGTGACCCCCTCGTCATGCACTCGGCGCCAAACGTCACGCGTAACCTTCCAGGCCTCACCTGCTTTAGCATTGGCCGTGCGGGCATTGCCCATGATGAGACCGGAATGTTCCGTAGTTGCCAGGGACGTGCCAATGCCATAGGTCAAGCCGCGCTGGTCGCGTACCTCACTCATAAGCCGTGATTCAAAGCCGCCGCCGCCGAGGATGTAATTCACCAGCTGCGCCGCATGCCAGTCCGGGTCATCGCGGCGGATACCCGGCGCGACGAACAGCAGAAGTGTTTGCCCGCCTTCCTGCGGCACCAACAGGGTTTTACCAGTATCCGGCGCCGCGATGTCCGCAACTTCCGTCAGAACAGCATTTTCCGGCAAAGCGCCGAATATTGTGTCCAGCAATTCTTTTAAGGCTTCCGGCGTGATATCACCTACAGCGGCGACCAACAAATTGTCGCGCGCCAGGCGCATCTTTGCCGTAGCCACTAAGGCTTCACGCGTGATGGCCTCCACGCTTGCTACCTTGCCGAGCGAGCGATAGGCATAAGGATGATTGGGATAGATATGGGCGTAGAGCGCACGGCGCGCCTGCCATTCCGGATCGGCCAGCCGTGCCGTGATAGCGCCTTTCTGGCGTTGCTTAAGGCGGACGATAGCCTCATCATCAAAGCGTGGCGCCACCAACGCCAGCCGCGCCATCTCTGCCGCCTTGGGCAATTCCGCGGTCAAGACGTACAAGGAACCGCTAATTACATCACGCGAAGCCTCAAGGCCGAAACGGATGCCATGTTCGGCCAATGTCTGCTGATAGGTCTTGGCGTCAAGATCACCCGCCCCTTCCGTCAACAAATCAGCTAGCAAAACACTCAGCCCCTGCTGATCAAGCTGGTCTTGTTCCACGCCGCCGCGAAAGGCGAATTGCAGGGTGACCACCGGCGTATTGTGATCTTCTACCAGCCAGGCTTTGATGCCCTTGTCACTTATGACTTCCTGCACTGGCAGCGATGCCCAGACCGGCAGTGCCAGTCCGAGTATGAGAACAATGCATCCGAATAGGTAGCGTAGCATCAGCGAATATCCCCCGCCGGGAGGGTAACAGCGCGCACCGCGGCCCCGGATTTGTTCTGATGTTTTTTGTCTGGCAGCAACACCCCAGTCATATGCCTGCGCTGACTGAACAATGCCTTGGCAACGCGGTTCACATCATCGCGCGTGACGGCGCCGATGCGCTCCGGCCATTCTTCTACATCCGTCACGCTGCGTCCGCTCGCCCATTGTTGGCCAAAGGCATAGCCGGCTGTCATAAGATGGTCGCGCGTGAAAACCGCCTGCTCCTGCAATCGCTTCACCGCCAAATCCACCTCCGCTTGGGTCACGCCCTCGAGTGCGACCTGGCGCAACAATGCATCGAGCGCGGCTTCGGCCTTCGCTGTATTGCCGGCCGGGGGCAGTGCGAGTCCGATGCTAAAACTGCCGAGATCGCGCGACAAAGCATCGTAACCAACACTCGTTTCCGTGGCGACCTTGCGCTCCGCCACCAGTGTTTGATAGAGCCGACCGACCGTACCACCGCCGAGAATCTGCTCAAGCACTTCCAGCGCATAGGCATCCTTGCCCTTGGCGTCATGGTAGGAGGGCGCGATAAAATGCCGCTCGATACTGGTTTGCTGCACATCTGGGTCGCGCAATACGAGACGGCCCGGCTGGCGGCGCGGTACGAAAAGTTTACGATTATCCGGCCGAACCGGCAGTACCTTAGCCGGAACCTTACCAAAACGTTCCTCGGCCAAAGCGCGCACCGCCTCAGGCTCAACATCGCCGGCCACCACCAGGAGGGCATTGTTGGGCGCATACCAGCGGTCATAAAACGCCTTGGCCAATGCAGCGTTCATTTGCGACACTTCTTGCTTCCAGCCGATGATGGGTCGGCCGAACGGATGCTTGCCATAGATTTTCTGGCTGAACTTCTCGTTGAAGCGCCCGTCAGGATTATCGTCTGTGCGCTGCCTCCGTTCGGCCAGCACCACGTCCAACTCCGGTTTAGCATGCATTTCATTGATCGTGAGGTTAGCCATGCGATCGGCTTCCATGTCCATCAGCCGTGGCAGGAAGCTGCTGGGCACAGTAGCAAAATAGGCCGTATATTCGTACGACGTGAAAGCATTGTCCTGCCCACCGGCAGCGGCCACCGCCTTGCTAAAACCTCCGGGCGGCATCACTTTAGTGCCTTTGAACATCAAATGCTCAAGATAATGCGCGAGGCCGGATTGCCCCGGCGCCTCATCCACCGAACCCACACGATACCATAGCATTTGATGGACCACTGGTGCTCGGCGATTGGGTACCACGACCAGTTCCAACCCGTTACTGAGTGTGTAAGATTTGGGATCAAAGACCTTCGCTGTCGCTTCTTTATTGACCGCCAGCAACGCCTGCACAACGACCAGGCCTAGAACCATAAAACGCATGCCACACCCCGTAGGCTGGATCTTGCTCACAGCCCGAGCCAACCGCTCTTACGTTTTTCAATCACAGGCGTGGCGCCGCTGTTCGCAGCTTTGCCCTCGCCGCGCGCGGACTTCAGTCGTTCAGCTTCCTTGGCAGCGTCCACGACCGTGCCGC
>CAYOGS010000007.1:0-18999 GCA_964403435.1 uncultured Rhodospirillales bacterium
CCCTTGGCGACGCGATCAAAGCCATCAAGGCTGTTGAGCAACGGGTGGAGCTGCCAGCGACTATAAGCGCCAGCTACCAGGGCACGGCGCAAGCATTTAGCGATTCCGCCAAAGGTTTGGGGTTTTTGCTGCTACTGGCGGTGCTGGTGATCTATATAATTCTGGGGATGCTCTATGAGAGCTTCATCCATCCCATCACCATTCTTTCAGGCCTACCTTCAGCCGGCCTGGGTGCCATCGGCGCGCTCATACTCTACAAGATGGACCTGAATGTTATTGCGATAGTTGGTATCCTGTTGCTCATCGGCATTGTCAAGAAGAACGCCATCATGATCGTGGATTTTGCCATCGCGGCGCGACGAGAAGGTGCCACCGCGGACGCTGCCGTGGAGCAGGCCTGCCTGCTGCGCTTCCGCCCAATCATGATGACGACCATGGCCGCTTTGTTTGGCACTTTGCCAATCGCCATCGGCTACGGCGCGGGGGCGGAGTTGCGGCAGCCACTAGGCGTGGCGGTGGTGGGTGGCCTGCTGGTGTCGCAAATGCTGACCCTCTATATCACGCCGGTTGTCTATCTTTATTTAGAAAAACTGTCCGACTGGTTGAAGCGGCGCTTAGCTTTTTCAGCGCAGCAAGCGCCTTAGTTTGGGCAGCAGCCACTCCTCGAAATCGCGTACATAGCTGAACATAACCGGCACGAAGATGAGGCTGAGGGCGGTGGACTAGATGAGGCCGCCGATGACGGCAATCGCCATCGGTGCGCGAAAGGCGCTGTCAAGGCTGAGACCGGCAGCAATCGGCAGCATCCCTGCCGTCATCGCCAGAGACGTCATAACGATGGGGCGGGCGCGGATCATGCAGGCTTCGATAATCGCTTCACGGCGCGCCATACCTTGGTGGATGCGCTCCAACATGTAGTCAACGAGCAGAATGGAGTTTTTGTCGGCGATGCCCATCAGCATCAATACGCCGATGAGCGCAGGTAGGCTCAGTTCCGTGCCGGTTGCCAGCATCAAGATGAAGGCCCCGCCGATGGAGAGCGGCAGCGCCGCCTTGCGCGTAAACGGCTGTATCCAATCTTTATAGAGCAAAACTTGGATGGCATAGACCAGCAGCAAGCCGGCACCGATGGCGAGCGCAAACCCAGCAAATAATTCGGCCATCATTTCGGCGTCGCCGGAATTCTGCACTCGCACGCCCACCGGCAAATTTTTCATCGTCGGCAAGGCATAGATTTGCTCAAGGGCCATGCCGAGCGCGATGCCGTTCAGGTTCGCTTCGAGCGCGATTTTGCGCTGTCGATCATAACGTTCGATGGTCGTCGAGCCACTGCCGTAGCCGACGCTGGCAACGGCTGTAAGTGGGACGCTTTTGCCGCTCGCCGTTGTCAGCTTCAGATTCGTGATAGTGCTGAGTTTTTGCTCGCCCGCCGGTAAACGCACCCGAATGGGGATTTGCCTGTTTCCATAGTTGAATTTAGCCAGATTGGCTTCGATATCGCCGATGGCGGCAATCGTGATAGCGTCGCTGATGCTTTGCGGGGTGATGCCGAGCTGCGCTGTCTTGACGAAATCCGGTATGATGACGATTTCAGGCCGCTTCAGGCCGGCGGTGGTCCCGACGCTCGTGAGTTGTGCGATGCCGCGCATTTCTTTTTCGATAGCCGCTGCTGTCGCTTCGAGCAGAGCACCGTCGTCGCTCACCAGAGCTAAGCTGATGTCCTTAGCGCCAGCAGAATTCGCAAAATTGATGCGTATGTCGGGCAACGCCTTCAATTCCGGCAGAACCTTCTGCTCAAACGCACGTTGATCGAGCGCACGCTGTCCAAGCGGTATCAGTTTGATGTTGAGTTCCGCTTTGTTGACGCCACCGCCAGCGCCTGCGCTGAGGGATTGTGGCCCGCTCATGGCCGTCGAACCGCCGGCAATGCTGGTCAGAACATACTCCACCTCGGCGTGGCGCTTCAGGATCATCATTGCTCTTTGCGCTGCGGCATCCGTCTCCGCGAGCGTCGAACCGCCCGGCAATTCAAGTGTGAGTCGCGATTGGCCGTAATCTTCGTAGGGTATGAAACCGGCGGGAATAAGTGGTATCAGGCCGAAGGACAGTGCCATGCTAGCGAAGGCGATGCCCATGGTTTTGCGTCGGTTGTCGAGCGTCCAGACGACCAGCCGATGATAGACGGCCAGCCAGTGGGGTTGCGGTTGGTTCAGCTCTTTTGGCGCTTTTATAAGATAGGCAGCCAGCATCGGGGTGAGCAGTCGCGCTACGACGAGCGAGAAGAACGCCGCAATCGCCACAGTCAAGCCGAATTGCTTAAAGAACTGACCCGGAACTCCACCCATGAAACTCACGGGGATAAAGACAGCGCAAATGACGAGGGTCGTCGCCACGACCGCGAGGCCGATCTCGTCGGCAGCGATCACGGCGGCATCATAAGGTTTTCGTCCTTCGCGCATGTGACGGTGGATGTTTTCAATCTCGACGATTGCATCATCCACCAGCACGCCGGTGACGAGAGAAATCGCCAGCAGGCTGACGCCGTTCAGTGTGAAGTCCAGCCAGTGCATGAACAGGAAGGTGGGAATGATGGAAAGCGGGATGGCCACCGCCGCGATGACCGTGGCACGTCTGTCACGAAGAAACAGGAAGACCACAAGGATGGTGAGCACAGCGCCTTCGAAAAAATTGGTGATAGTCGCCTTGAAGCTGTTCTCCGTCAGCGTCACCAGTGTGAAAATCTGCTTGAACCTGACGCCAGGGTGGGCGGCGGCCATCTCCGCAAGCCTGGCTTCCACGGCGCGCGCCACCGTGATCTCACTGCTACCCTTACTTTTGAAAACCTGGAAAGTGACGACAGGCTTGCCGTCGAGGCGGGCGCTGCTGCGTTGTTCCGCCCCGCCGTCAGTTAGTAGGCCTAAATCACCCAGTCGCACGGCTCGACCGCCGGCAAGAGTGATATGCGTTTCGCGCAGCTGTGCCAGAGTTTTGACGTTGCCGAGCGTTCGCAAAGCATATTCAGTGCCGACCAGAGTCACGCGCCCGCCCGGCAAATCGCTGTTGGTTAACGCTAGCTGGCGGCTAATTTCGGCGGCGGTGACGCCAAGCGCCATCAACTTGTTAGGATGGAGTGTCAGGGTGATCTCATGCTCGGCGCCGCCCTGGCGGGCGATGCTGGCAACACCTTTGATTCCGAGCAGGGTGCGACTTAAGGTGTCATCAACGAACCAGCTCAAATCCTCGGCGCGCAGATGCGGCGCCTCGACGCTATAGATCAGAATCGCGCCGCCATCGATCTCCACGCGCTCGATCTGCGGTTCCTGGATGGATTTTGGCAGCTGGTCGCGGATTTTGCTGACGGCGTCGCGCGTGTCGTTCACCGCTCGGTCAAAATCCGTCTCCAAAAAAAACTCGATGGTCGTGACTGAGGAGCCTTCAGAGATGGCAGAAGTGATGTGTTTTACACCTTGCAAGCTGGCAAGGACGCTTTCGACCTTACGAGTTATCTGCACCTCCACCTCGGCGGCCGCAGCACCAGGCAGCGTGATCTGCACCGTGACCACGGGTACGACGACGGCTGGCATATTGTTGACCGGAAGTTGCCAATAGGCGAGTAGGCCGGCAATGGTCAGCACCAGAAACAGTACAATTGGCGGCACCGGGTTGCGGATAGCCCAGGTTGAAAGCGTCTGGCTGCCGTGGTCGGTCACGGAACGCTCTCGATGACCTGTACGGTATCACCCGCTTTGACGAAGGTGCCGGCACGCGCGATCACGCGGCTTAGCGGATGAATAGCGTCGACGATAACATCAGCATCGACGCGCTCAAGCACAGTGACGGCTTGCCTTTCGGCTTTGTTTTCTGTGCCGACAACCCAGACAAAGCTGCCTTGGTTATCAACCTGTATGGCCGTGGACGGTAAGGTAAGACCACTCAAGCTGCCCATGACGATGCCGATGTCGGCAAAGGCGCCAACGGCATGGCTCAACGGGGCATCTAAAGCAATCCTCACTGCGGCCATGCGCGTGCTCGGGTCAACGCGTGTGCCGATCAGGCGTACCTTACCGGACAACGGCGTCTCTTGGCCGCTGACTTTGACCTGCGCTTCGGCGCCGACCTTGAAGTGATGCAACTCCGCTTCCGGCACTTCGGCCATAATCTCGATTTGGCTGTCCTTGGCGATAATATAGAGCGGGCGCTCCGGATTGACCATCGTACCGAGCGCCGCTTGACGCTCGATGATCGTGCCCGCAGTCTGTGCCGTCACTACGGAGCGTTTGACGTTCAGCGTCGCATCGTCAAGTCGGGCTTTGGCCACCTGCAGCGCGCTGCGTTTTTCGTTCAGTTGTTGCTTGGTAACCGCTATCGTGTTTTTGATTGCATCAACCCGACGAAAATCGTCGGCGACACGATCATAGTCCGCCTGATACTGCGCCAGTTGGTTGGCAAGAGATTCACCGTCCAGAATGGCGAGCTTCTGGCCTTTTTGGACGACATCACCTATATCGGCGAGAATTTCTATCACGCTTACATTGCTGATCTCAGCGACGACCTGGACTTCATCACGTGCGACGGTCATGCCGGTGGCGTTCAGCAGCTTGTGTAGGGTTTTCTGCGTTGGAGCGACCGTAGTCACGCTGAGCGCGGAAGCGGCGCCTTGCGACGCAGGCTTCGCTGTGGGCCACAATTGCCAAGCGCCGATAAGCGCAGCGATAATGCACAGAAGCCCAATAAATTTTTTCATCATCCGCCGCCGGCATTACCCGTGTCTTCGTTTGTACCAATTAGGCGCCGTCAACATGAAAACAAGCAAAAAACCTTAAGTATTTCGTTAAGAAGTTGGCTTTACTGCATATGGTGGGTTTGTATATCATACTGGTTCGCTGTCTCAACCTGGAAACCGAGCAATCGGATTCATGTAGGGCATTTTGCCACGAACGCCCCTTGACGGCGCGGCTTTTTTACTGGAATTTCAAATCGTTTTACCAAAAAGTGAGTCCGATGCCGCAAGTCCAGAAAATTTCCTTGGTCAGACGCCTTTCGCAGGCCGGAACACTGTTGCACACATGGCTGCACGGCAAAAAAATCGGCTCCGACAGCTTCGGCAACTCCTATTACCGTAGCAAGGCATCGGCTGGTCGAGAACGACGCTGGGTGATCTATGCCGGTGAGCCAGAAGCGAGTACCGTGCCGCCCGAATGGCACGGCTGGTTGCATCATACCTTGTCGGCGCCCTTGCCGGAGGATGGGGCCAGCCATAAAGCTTGGCAAAAACCGCATCAGGAGAATCTAACCGGAACGCCGGCCGCTTATTTCCCGCCCGGACACGTCTTGAAAGGCGGGCAGCGCGCCCAATCCACCAGCGACTACCAGGCCTGGAAACCCGAATAGGCAAAGGAGCCGTTGATGGGAAGGAACGTTATTGAAACGGTGCTGGGTGCGGTCGTGCTTCTGGTTGCCGGACTATTTATGTATTTTGCTTTCAACAGCGCTGATCTGAGAAAAATACAAGGTTATCAGGTCACGGCGATTTTCCAGCGTGCCGATGGGCTTAAGACCGGCAGCGACGTGGTGGTCAACGGCATTAAGGTCGGTTCTGTGCAAGGGCAAGATTTGATTACCGAGGCCGGGCGAGACCAATATTATGTCCGCGTCCATTTATCCATAGACCCGAAGGTTCTGCTGCCGGTGGATACCATCGCTATAATTGCTAATGAGAGCCTGATGGGGGGGCGTTATCTCTCTCTGGAAGTGGGTGTAGAGGAAGACATCATAAAGAATGACGGGACTGGACGTATCACTCGTACGCAGCCGCCCATGAGGCTTGATGATCTAATCGGTAAGTTGATGTTCTCGTCCAAGGGGGACGAGAAGAAACCGACGGCGACACCATCTCCTACGCCGGGCGAGGATCATCCTTAATGCCTTCACCTATTGTTTGGCGGTTACTCTGTTTGGTTGTCCTGCTCGCACCGCCTGTCATGGCGCGTACAATGAATCAGCATGACACTGCTGTGCTACGGCTGTTGGATAAAGTGACGGCGCGCGTCGAGCAGGTGGAACTCGGCGTCGGCAAAACGTACCAGTTCGGATCGCTCAAAGTAGAGCTCCGTAGCTGTCAACAGACACCGGCGGAAGAAGAGCCTGAATCCACGGCACTGCTCGTCGCCTGGGCAATGGAGCCCGAGACGCGCGAGGAAATCATGATTTTTCGTGGGTGGATGTTCGCCTCCAATCCGGCCTTAAGCGCCTTGGAGCATCCGGTCTATGATGCCTGGGTGATTTCCTGCAAAAATCCGGTCAATGCCGCCGCTAATTCTGCTTCGGCGCCTGGAGGGGCGTCGGATACAACGCCAGTCGGCAAAACACCCTTACCGTCTGAAGGGTTGCCTGTCGCTGTGCCGGGATATGTGCCACCGCTGCAGAATGCTGGCGAGGCAGAAGGAAACACCGAACAATGAAGAGCTGAGGCGGAGATCAGCCGTTGCTGATAGTCCGCCCGGTCAATTGTCATCGCGCCGAATCCGCGCAGATGTGGCGTCATGAACTGGCAATCCAGCAGTGCGAAGCCTTGTTTCCGCAGCATGGCCACCAATGCCACGAGACAAATTTTGCTCGCATCCGTTAGGTTGCTGAACATGCTTTCGCCGCAAAAAGCGCCGCCCACCTGCACACCGTAAAGGCCGCCCACCAACCGCTCCTCATGCCAGGCCTCGATGCTATGCGCCTGGCCTTGACCGTGTAGCGCTGAGTAGAGCGATAGGATTTCCTCATTGATCCATGTTTTGCCGCGCCCCATTGCCGGGTTGGGCTGGGCGCAGCCGCGCATCACCTCCGTGAAAGCACGGTTGAGCGTTAGTCTATAAGGCCGGCGACGGATGGTACGGCGCAGGCGCGCCGGCACATGAAACGCATCGAGCGGAAAAACAGTGCGTTCGGGCGGATCAAACCAATAGATTTCCGTAGCATTTGCGTCTTCGGCCATCGGAAAGATACCGGCACGGTAGGCTCGGAGCAGAAAGGCTGGCGTGATGCTGTTTGACATTGCCTTCAATCAGTTGGCAACACCGGGACATTGTCAATCAGGCGCGTAGCACCGCATTTGGCAGCCACTAGAAGACGGGCAGGGGTGTTCATCACCGTAATCGGCGCAAGTGTCGACGTGTCACAGAGCGCAAGATAATCTAGATTCAACCCCGCATACTCGATCCGCCTACGACCGGCCTGCAAAGCCTCAATCACAGGCGTCCCTGCGCTGAGTGCAGCTGCTGTCTCAATCAGAGTCTGTGGTAGCACGAGGGCCCTGGTACGTTCGTCGACGCTCAGATAGGCATTTCGGCTGGACAAAGCCAGACCGTCCGGTGCACGAACGGTCGATATGCCATGTATGTCGACGGGCAGTGCCAAATCGGCCACGACGCGCCGGATGACCAGCAATTGTTGGTAATCCTTCTCGCCGAAGAGCGCGTGATCCGGTGCAACCAGAGACAGTAGACGTGTCACTACCGTTGCGACACCGACGAAATGGCCGGGACGAACCACGCCTTCGAGTATGGTTGCCAATGGACCAGGATCAACGAGCGTGGAGAAACCCGAAGGGTAAATTGTCGCGACGTCTGGTGTGAACAACAGGTCGCAACCGACACTAGCCAGGAGGGCTTGGTCTTGCTCCAAGGGGCGGGGATAACGGGCGAAATCCTCGTGCGGAGCAAATTGCTTGGGATTGACGAAGATGGAAACGATGACGCGCCCTACAAGCTGTTTGGCGGCGCGTACCAGCGACAAATGACCTTCATGCAGCGCGCCCATCGTGGGAACGAATGCTACCGTCTCGCCGGTCTTACGCCACACCTCAACGGCGGCGCGTAGCGCGTCGACATCGGCAACCGTCCGGAAACTCATGTCGGTTTGCTCAAGTATTTTTCCAACCAGTGGATATCGTAATCACCATTAATGAATTCTGTCTGTGCGATGATATCCTGATGCAGCGGTAGCGTAGTTTCAATGCCCCCAATGACAAATTCAGCGATGGCGCGACGCAACCGCAGCAGACATTCATTGCGATTGGCGCCATGGACGATGAGTTTTGCAATCATGCTGTCATAATGCGGCGGGATGCGATAGCCATCATAGAGCGCGCTATCGACACGAACGCCCAAGCCACCAGGCGCGTGGTAGCCCGAAATCTTCCCAGGTGATGGAATGAAGCTGCGCGGATTTTCTGCATTCACGCGGCATTCAATGGCGTGGCCGTTGAAGCTGATATCGCTTTGCTTGTAGCTCATCGGCATGCCGGCGGCGACGCGGATCTGCTCCCTCACCAAGTCAATGCCGGTAATCATCTCGGTAATAGTGTGTTCGATCTGCAGGCGGGTGTTCATTTCGATGAAATAGAATTTACCGTCCTCGAAGAGAAATTCCATGGTGCCGACGCCGCGATATCCTAACTTGCGTACGACATCTGCCGCCAGATTACCGATATAGGCGCGCTGATCGGGATTGAGTGCGGGCGAAGGCGCTTCCTCTACCACTTTTTGATGTCGACGTTGGATAGAGCAGTCGCGCTCGCCGAAATGCACAGCGTTACCGTGCATATCGCCTAACAATTGCACTTCGATATGACGCGGATGCACTAGATATTTTTCCATATAGACTTCGTCATTGCCGAAAGCAGCGCGCGCTTCTCCCCGCGCCAGCTGATAGGCTTCGCGCAATTCTTCGTCGCTAAAGGCTACTTTCATGCCCTTGCCGCCACCACCGGCCGCCGCCTTGATGAGCACCGGATAGCCTATGCTCCGCGCGGTGGTCTGCGCTTCTTCCAGTGTCGGCAGGGCACCGTCCGAACCGGGCACGGTAGGTAAGCCCTGTTCCATCACGGTTTTTTTGGCCGTTACCTTGTCGCCCATGATGCGGATATGCTCCGGCGTGGGGCCAATGAACGTAAATCCGTGCTCCTCCACCATCGCGGCGAAACGCTCATTCTCCGACATGAACCCGATGCCAGGGTGAATGGCGTCTGCGCCGGTGATGGCGGCGGCGGTCAGAATGGCCGGAATGTTGAGGTAGCTTTCGCGTGCGCTGGGCGGACCGATGCATACGCTCTCGTCAGCAAAGCGCACATGCATTGCGCTCTCGTCAGCTGTCGAATGAACGGCGACGGTACGGATGCCCATCTCGCGGCAGGCGCGGACGATGCGCAGGGCGATTTCACCGCGGTTGGCTATGAGGATTTTTTCGAACACGGCATGGCCTCAGGCGATGATCATCAAAGGCTCACCAAATTCCACCGGTTTGGCGTCATGGATAAGTATTTCTTTCACGATGCCACCACCGGCTGCCTTGATGGGGTTCATAACCTTCATGGCTTCGATGATCAGCAGCGTGTCGCCTGCCTTAACGTTGTCTCCTACTTTGACAAATGGTTTGCCGCCCGGTTCTGCCGCAAGATAGGCAGTGCCGACCATCGGCGATGTCATGGCATTGGCATGGGCATTGCCAACAGATTCCGGCGCATTAGATGGCTGTGCGGCAACAGTTCCTGGGGCAGCCAGAGTTGTCGCACCAGCAGGCAGTACGGAATGATTGATGACCGGCGGCGCGCGATGTAAGCGGATGCGCCGGTCGCCCTCCGCGTACTCAATTTCGTTGAGACCCGTTTCACCGAGAAGCTCCGCGAGTTTACGTACCATAGCTGCATCAATATCGAATTTTGCCGTCATGTGCTGGTCCTAAGAGTAAATTTTATGGATTTTTGCCCTGGAATGCTGAGGCAAAAGCCTGCAGTGCCAGCGCATAACCGGTCGCGCCGAGGCCGCAAATGACCCCAGTCGCGGCAAGGGAGACATAAGAGTGGTGGCGAAAATCTTCGCGGCGGTAAATGTTGCTTAGATGCACTTCATAAACAGGCAAGCCGCAGGCCAGCAACGCGTCCATTAAGGCTATCGATGTATGCGTAAAGCCGGCAGCGTTGATGATAATACCGTCAAAACTCTTGGCAGCTGCCTGTATCCAGTCAATCAACATACCTTCATGATTGGTTTGCCGAAATTCAATGGTCAGCCCGTGCTTCTTAGCCGTAGCAAAGCATATCAGCTCAATATCCGCCAGCGTCACGTTGCCGTAGATTTCTGGCTCCCGAGTCCCAAGCAGATTGAGGTTCGGTCCATTCAGAATCAAGACCCCGCCACCAATCGGCCGACTGACGGCAGAGTTAGAACGGCCAGCGGGCTTATTTTTTGTTGGCGGTGCGCGCATCGGCAACGGCCTTTTGCATAGCTTCCAGCTTCAACGCACCGGGGTGAACGCTGTCACCAATGATGAACATTGGTGTGCCACGCACACCAAGCTCGGCGCCGAGCTTACGATTTTCGGCGATCATATTATCAATCTCTTTGCTATTCATATCCTTCTTCAACTGTGTTGTATCCAGACCGGCGCGCTCTGCAATATCCATGATCACAGCCTCACCCATCTGGCCGCTGAAACTGAACAACATGTTATGCAAAGTCTCAAACTTGCCCTGTTTGACGCTCGCGAGCGCGGCACGCGAAGCGATTGCCGAAGGCTCACCCAGAATCGGATATTCTTTGGCTATGAAGCGCACATTCTTATCCTGCTCCAAAAGTTTTTTGACTTCCGCCTGCGCTAACTTGCAATAACCACACGAATAATCATAGAATTCAACAATAGTAACATCGCCCTTGAGGTTGCCCAGAACCGGCGAATTTTTATCATTAAATATCCGCTGTGCGTGAGTTTTGATGCCCTCCTTGGTAATTTCCATTTGCTGCGCCGATTGACGTTGCTGCAGCACTTCATAAGCCTTGGCGATGGTCTCCGGCTCTTTTTCCACCAAGAATTGGCGTATAATGCTCTCGATCTCAGCCCTCTGCTCTGGTGTGAAAACCGGTGCAGGGGTCATGGCGGTTTCAGCCATAACAACCGGAGACAAGGCCAGTAGAAATGCGGCAGTGGCCAGGATTAAGCGCATCGTAAACTCCTGAAATGGTTAAGAACACCTTTGGCGACGACTAGAGCAGGGCGCAACGGCCAAGTCAACCGACCGATGCACGATGGCACTATTTAGCATCATTCTTAACAAGCTGTATATCTTGTGCCCGAACTCGATAGGGAGAATTGGCCGGGAGTTTTTTCAGTGCCCGAGCGGCGCGTTCGTGGGCTAGAGCTGTATCACCAGCAGCCAAGGCTTCTTCCGCCAAGGCATAATCGGCCAGGGCCGAAGACTTATCATCCCGTCCCCATGCGGTTGCAAGCCCGCGCCAGACACTCGGGGTAGCGGGTTCCAACCTTACTGCTTCCAAGAGGTTTGTCACGGCTTCATCATTAGCTGCTACATCGCGACTTTGCAGCAAAGCTTGGCCGAGCGCGGCGTGCAGCAGCGCTGAATGCGGTTCACCTTTAACTGCTAGGCGATAAGCCGTGATGGCCTCAGTGGTGCGGCCAAATTCATAGAGCATCTGCCCGCGCAATTCCTGTAAAAACGGATTATTTGGTTCCGCAGCAATCAACTTATCCGTCAAGGCCAGCGCCGGTTCCAGCTTGTTGGTGCGATAGAGTGCGATGGCTCGAGCATAGCGATGTATGAAATCAGTGTCATTATCACTATAGCGCAGGAGCGCCTGATGCGGCTGAAGAAATCCCAGTAGCTTCGCTTTGATGCGAGCGTGCAGGTCGGCATAAAGTGGATCCAACTGGCGCTTTGAATATTCAGAATGGGCAACATGCTCGTTGACAGCATCTACGCGGTCTGGAGTCAACGGATGCGTGATCACATATTGGGTTTGGCGGCTATTTGGCAAATATTCCTGCCCCTGCAGTTTCTTCATGAAGTCCAGAAAACCTTGTGCCGACCAGCCTGCCGAATCAAGAAAGCGCAAAGCTGCCGCGTCGGCAGAACCTTCTTGGGTGCGGCTGAAGCTGAAAAAATTTCGCTGTGCCAATTCCTGCGCGCCGCCGATGGCGGCAATGCCGGCTTCGGAGTTGCCCGCAAGCACACCTACCGCCACGCCGGCAACCATACCGATAATCGCTTCGATAGAGGCATTGCGGGCCGCCTCAGTGCCGCGCACCAGATGTCCGCCGGCGATATGTCCCAATTCATGCGCCAAAACACCGATGAGTTGGTCGGCTGTGTCAGTCTTCTGGATTAAGCCCGTAAATACAAAGACATTCATGCCGCCAGCCACGAACGCGTTTATGACGTTGTCCTGCACCAGAATAAAGCGCACGGCCTCCGGCTCCAGCCCGGCAGCCTGCATGATGGGCGACAGCATGATCCGCAAATCATGCTCAATTTCGGCATCACGGATGTAATTGAGTCGAGGGCCGGGACGTCGCTCATCCTTAGCCCCTGAAGGGGATGCGACCGCAATTAGAACAAACAGAATAGCACAGAATATCGCCTGAGCGCGCCGTATCCCAAGACAAGGGCGCACACGCCCATGTTCCCGGCCACCCATCGCTTTATTGCCCGGTGAGACGGCGCCACCAGCCCATCTTGGGCTTGTCGGACGTCTCATTGATCACTTCATAAGGCTGGTAGGATGCTGATCGTGGCTCTTCGCGCGGTGTCGTATCCAAGTCGAAAATGCTGCTAGGAATTGGTGGCGGGGTGAATTGTGGAACTTGCGGGGCGGGTTGCGCAGCGACACCTTGTTCAAGCGTAACGGCATGTTGCGTGTTGCCATTGGCTGCATTGCCCCGGTTCCAATCTTCCGACCGTCCCTGAGTTCCTGGTTCGCTTTCACCTTCACCCCGGCCACGACGACGCCCGCCGCGACGCCCGCGACGGCGGCGACGCTGATCGTCCTGGTTGGCAAACCGGGGTTCGCCGTTACTACCGTTGGCCTCAACAGTTTCCGATTGACTATCGGTTGCCAGTTCCTCAACTCCAGCGGGTGCAGCTTGAGTGCCCAGTTCCGGGCGCGGCTGGTTGTTACGTCGCGGCCGATCGCGGCCCCGATCATTTCTATGCTCACTTCTCTCGCGGCGGCCAGCTTCGCGCGGTTCGCGTTCTTCATCACGCTTGGGGCGTGGCGCAATGAGCTCATCAGCCATCAGTGCTTCCGCAGTCACGATCGGGCCGTCCTCATCACGGTTACGCGGCTTCTGTCGCTCCACTATGAACTCGGACGGATTCTCCGCCGTGCCGGCCTCAAACTGTGCTTGGATACCATAACGTTGCTGAATAGAAGCCAGCGCCGCGCGTTTGTGATTTAGAATATAGAGCGCGACGTTACTGGCAAGCTTGACAAGATAGTCATTGCCGCGGCTCTTGATTCCTTCATGTTCCAAGGCACGCAGAACGGAAAGCGCAGTAGATTCTGTAGAGCGAACATGCCCCAAGCCAACACAGTGCGGGCATTTCTCGAAATTAGTTTCCAAAAGACTCGGCCGCAGGCGTTGGCGTGACAATTCCATCAGCCCAAAATGCGAGATACGCCCTATTTGCAGCCGTGCGCGGTCGGAGCGCATGGCTTCCTTCATCCGCCGCTCGACTGCGGCGTTGTTGCGCCCATCTTCCATGTCAATGAAGTCAATGACCACCAAACCCGCCAGATCGCGAAGGCGCAATTGGCGGGCGATCTCATCCGCCGCTTCCAGATTGGTTTTCAGCGCCGTCTCCTCGATGTGGCGCTCGCGGGTGGCGCGGCCGGAATTGACATCAATCGAGACCAGGGCTTCCGTGGGGTTGATGACTAGGTAGCCGCCCGAGCGCAGTTGAGCCACCGGGCTGTGCAGCGCGTCAATCTGATCTTCCACCTGATAGCGGAAGAAGAGGGGGATATTATTGTCTTCATACAGGCGGATCTTGTCCACCGCGTCCGGTACCATCATCTGCATGAAGTCCCGAGCGTGGTCATAACCCTCGCGACCAGCAACCTGGATTTCGCTGATATCGCGGTTATAAAGATCGCGCAGCGACCGCTTTATAAGGTTAGCCTCTTCGTAGATCAACGCTGGCGCGCTGGATTCCAGAGTGCGTTCGCGCACGTTGTTCCAGAGCCGCAGCAGGTAATCGAGATCCCGCTGAATGTCGCTGATCTCCTGCTCCATACCGGCAGTGCGGAGAATAAGCGCCATGCCTTCCGGCACATCCAGCTGATCAAGGATCTCCTTCATCCGCCGACGATCCTGATGGTTGGTGATTTTGCGGGACACGCCTCCGCCATGCGCGGTATTGGGCATCAGTACGCAATAGCGCCCAGCCAGCGAGAGATAAGTGGTCAATGCGGCGCCCTTATTGCCGCGCTCTTCCTTGACCACCTGGATGAGCATGACCTGGCGGCGCTTGATGACTTCCTGTATCTTATAATGAGGGCGACGTGGGCGAACAAAACGCTCCGGCGCAACGTCAGCGGCTTCGCCGCCAAAGGGCTCAAAACTCCGATCTGCGGTAGGCAAGGCATCGCCATCCAGCCCTGTGACGGTTGACTCGGTTTGCTCGTCTGCCAGGCTCGCGCGCATCGGTTCGATGGGCTGTGTAAAGTCACTAACCAGCGAATCATGCGACTCGAGGGCAAAACCAGGAATCACATCGTTAAGAGACCCGTTGCCAGGCTCGTCGCTCCAGCCGGCGTTACCGCTCTGTGCCAGGGTTTCGCCTGCCTCACCTTGCTCGTCATCGTCATCACCTGGTGCAGGCTTGCCGGAACCTTCAGTGATGATGGGGGCATCGGCGAGATCGTCAACGTCCGCTTCGGTTCCTTCCGGCCGGTCGCCGATTGGAATCCGGTAATAATCGGGGTGGATTTCCGCAAAAGCGAGAAAGCCGTGCCGGTTGCCGCCATATTCAACAAAGGCGGCTTGCAAGGACGGTTCTATCCGGATCACTTTCGCCAGATAGATGTTGCCTTTCAGCATTTTGCGATTGGCGACTTCGAAGTCCAGGTCATCGAGACGCTGACCGTCAACGATAGCAACCCGTGTTTCTTCTGGATGAGTTGCATCCACAAGCATGCGCTTGGCCATATTCTATCTCTCCCGCCGGCTTGTCGCCGCGACTGTTCCTCACGGAGTTCATGTCGGGCGCCAGAACCGGCAAATTATGGTGCCTGGGCGGTGATTCAAAAAACACCCAAGCGGTTTCAATATGTTGCCCGAAAGCAACGCGATTTGTGCCGGCTGTTAGCGAAGAGAATTTCAATCCTGAAGCCGTTGCCAGCTAAGGGAAAAAAGAAACTCACGCACCATTTTGCGTTTCGGCGCCGTTTGACAGTTCCAGCAACATTTTAAGCATAGGCTGATTTGCCAACGTAATACAATCAAAGAATTCCTGCCTTGATATCAATAGATTAACCAAAGAAGCGAGAAAGTCTTACCTTTTCTTCACGTTTTGGTTTATCACTCTTCCGCACGATGTTTTCTGGCCTTTCATGCGCTCCTTCACCTATCTCGCTTCGATTGCTTTGCTGCTCCTGATTGTCGGGTTGTGCGCGGCTTTCTACCTGTTCTCCGTCTACAGCCGGGATTTACCAGAATATAAATTTCTGACTGATTACCGTCTGCCGTTACTGTCGCGCGTCTATGCCGACGACGGGCGGCTGCTTTCGACCATCGCGGCCGAGCAGCGGGTTTTCATGCCGATCGCGGCTATACCTAAGCGCGTCAGAGATGCCTTTATTTCAGCCGAAGACAAGGACTTTTATAGCCATATCGGCGTTGACCCTATGGGTATAGCCCGTGCCATGCTGGATTACGGCAAGAAAGTTTCGCAGGGCAAGCGCGCTGGCGGCGCTTCCACAATCACACAGCAGGTCGCCAAAAACTTTCTACTGGGCGACGAATATAGTTTTAGCCGTAAGATCAAGGAAGCCATCCTAGCCGTCCGCATGGAACGTGCCTTGAGCAAGGATCGCATCCTCGAGCTTTATTTGAACAAGATTTTCCTGGGTAATCGCTCTTACGGTGTGGCTGC
Source organism: uncultured Rhodospirillales bacterium (assembly GCA_964403435.1). GTDB lineage: Bacteria > Pseudomonadota > Alphaproteobacteria > UBA9219 > RFNS01 > JAGOHT01. The sequence continues at coordinate 15,938 of CAYOGS010000007.1, forward strand.
CGCGGCTCAGAATTATTTCGCACGTTCACTCGATGAACTGACCATCGGCGAAGCAGCATATCTTGCGGCGCTCCCCAAAGCACCCAACAACTATAACCCCGAACGTTATATGGATAAGGCAATTGAGCGACGGAACTGGGTCATTGGCCGGATGGTCGAGGATCAGCGCATCACGGCGGTGGAAGCGAAAGCTGCCATGGCCGAGCAGATCATCACGCGCCAGCGCCCCACAGAGCAGACGGTTTCCGCTGATTATTTCGCTGAAGAAGTACGGCGCCAATTGATCGAGCGCTTTACAGAAAAGGACGTAACCGAAGGCGGGCTGGTGGTGCGCACCAGCGTTGATCCTGCCATGCAGACAACGGCAACCAAAGCGCTGCGCGCTGGTCTAATGGATTTCGACATGCGCGTGCGCGGCTATCGCGGCGCAGTGGCGAAACTGAAGAACCCGCAAAATTGGAAAACCGAGCTTGCGGGAATCGCACACCCAAGCGGCGCCGAGGATTGGGGTTTAGCCGTCGTGCTGCAAGTGAAGAATGACAGGGCAGAAATAGGTTTGCCTGACGGCACCGGTGGAAGCTTGCCATGGGACGAGATGCGCTGGGCGCGCAAGGAGTTGGCGAAAGGCTTCGGCCCCCCAGTTAAAAAACCTGCCGATGTAGTGAGTGTCGGCGATGTGGTTTTAGTGGAGCCTGTGGACAAGGCGAAGAATACCTATGCTTTGCGGCAGGTACCCAAAGTTTCCGGCGCCATCGTTGCGATGAACCCCCATACTGGCCGAGTCTATGCCATGACTGGCGGCTTCAGCGCGCAGATCAGCCAGTTTAACCGTGCCACGCAGGCATTTCGCCAGCCGGGTTCCGCCTTCAAACCTTTCATCTATCTAGCAGCGCTCGACAAGGGCCTGACGCCCTCTAGCTTGGTTCTGGATGCCCCATTCGCATATCGCCAGGGGCCAGGATTACCGTTATGGCGTCCGGAAAATTATTCGCAGAAGTTCTATGGACCGACGCCATTGCGCGCCGGGCTTGAGAAGTCACGCAATGTGATGACGGTGCGGCTGGCCAACCATATCGGCATGCCGGTAGTGGCCGAGTATGCCAAGAAATTTGGCATCGTTGATGAGATGCCGAACCTGCTCTCCTTCGCGCTGGGAGCCAAGGAAACCACGGTGCTGCATCTCACCACCGCGTATGCCATGCTCGATAATGGCGGTAAGAAAATCACGCCGACGCTGATTGATCGGGTGCAGGACAGGGATGGACGTACGATCTGGCGGCGCGACAACCAGCAATGCCCATTGTGCCAGGTGCCGGAATCGATGGCGAATACGGCCGCGCAGCCACCAATCGTTCCGGACACGCGCGAGCAGATCGCTGACCCGCGCACCGTCTATCAGCTAGTCACGATGCTGCAGGGCGTGTGTGAACGCGGAACGGCAGCCAAGCTACGCTCACTGGGCAAGCCGGTTGCCGGCAAGACCGGAACCACGAACGACAGCAAGGATGTCTGGTTCGTCGGGTTCACCCCGGATTTAGTCGTTGGCGTGTTTGTGGGCTATGACACGCCGCAGACGCTGGGATCGCATGAGACCGGCGGCAGTTTGGCCGTGCCGATTTTCGAATCCTTCATGCAGGAAGTGCTGAAGGAAAAGCCAGCCACCCCCTTCCGCACCCCGCCAGGGTTAAATTTGATGCGCGTAGACGCCGCCACCGGCCAGCCGGCGGGCGAGGGGACAACACAAGCGATCTGGGAAGCCTATATTCCTGGCACCGAACCTGGGGAGCAAGCAATGACCGTGCTGGATGGCAGCCAAGGCGAGGTCGGCATTATACCGGATCAGCCGGCGGGTCCGAATGACGAAGGAGGCGGCTACAACCCCGAAGGCAGCGAACCGGGCGATGGTAGTCTGCCGATGCTCCAATATCCAACTACCGACCCAAATGCAGTTTATCAAACCGCGCCGAACCAGACCTATCAGCCGGCGGGTGCCAATGGGCAACCGCCGGTGCAGCCCAGCAACGTCGCTCAGCCGAGTGGCTTGTATTAAAGCTTTATACTTATGCTGGTGGGGGCCGCATGTTGATAGGCTTGCCAAGCCCGCATATGCCGTTCGGCAGCGTGCACCCGCAAAATATCAACGCCGCAACTGGCTAGCCGCAGGGACAGTCCGATACTGTCTTCATCTCGAGCATGCGCAGGTTGATTGTTCCAGAGGCTGATAAAAGATTTGCGTGACGCGCCGACCAGGACGCGGCAAGGCAAGCCAGAGCACAGTGCGCTTATATTTTGAACGATGGCCAGAGATTGTTGCGGCGTCTTGCCGAAACCGATGCCGGGATCAAAGACGACGCGGGAAGCGTCAATCCCTTGTTGCGACAGTTGCGTGAGTTTATCCTTAGCCCAAGCCAACAGATGACCAACTGGTTCAACTTCTTCGTCGAGCGTATGCGATTTATCGGCAGGCACAGAAAGGCTATGCATCAACATATACTGCGCCGACGGATGACGACGCAGTACCCCGGCCATAGCGGAGTCGCCGAGGCCGCTCACGTCATTGATAATGTTCGCACCCTGGTTAAGCGCCTTTTCGGCGGTGACGGCGCGGTAGGTGTCAACGCTGATCAATGGGCTAAAGAGCTGGCCGACGTAACGCTGCCGTAACTGCCGCAAGACCGGCTCCAGCCGTTGCCATTCTTGCTCAGCCGTCAATGGCAGCGCCCCCGGTCGTGTTGATTCGGCGCCAAGATCAAGAATCTGTACGCCGGCGGCATCGTAAGCATCCAGGCGCTGGTGTAACTGCTCTGCGGTGGCGAGGGCGCCGCCATCAGAGAAAGAGTCGGGGGTGAGATTCAGAATGCCCATCCACAGCGGCGCGTGAGTGGCCATATCCCGCGCCGCCGTGAGAATTGGCGTGCCGTCCGAGAGCCGCACGAACAGAACCTTCAGCCCGCGGAAGCGATGCTGTTCGCGCACGACCAGGCCGGCGGCGGCGGCCTTTTCGAGCAGGTACTTGAACTGCGTGTAGGAGACGGCCAGTTCCTCCGCCCACTGGGCGTAGG